>JANLQB010000966.1:0-13347 GCA_031367565.1 Verrucomicrobiota bacterium | reverse complement strand
GCGTTCGAGCATCACGACTACCTCGTCTTCATGTTCCACGATCTTCGCGACTGGATGCTCGTGCTCCAGCTTCTCGGCGTCCGCGAAGTGGATTTTTCAATCACCCGCAAAACCAAAAAAATCGGCATTGGCCGTGTGCTCAATGGAAAACGAATCCTCGACCTCGCCCGCCGCGGTGGCAGCGCCACTTGCGAAACCACCGGCGGAAATCAACCTGCTCTCCCCGAAGGACTGGCCGGAACTGGCTCCGCTGAGCCTGCGCCTGGTGATCATGTCGCGGAGCCGCCCGCGGGCGATCAACAGCCACCGCCTGTTCCCGACGGCAACGCTCGTTGTCCCCAAAAGCGAGCTGACTGATTACGCGCATCGATTCCATTTCCGGGCGGCGCGATGAGACCTTTCCGACGCAGACGGAATCCGACGGGCGCGTCTTTGCTTTGGCGCGGCAGACGGATGGCAGCATCATTCTGGGCGGCGATTTCTGGTCGGTGAACGGCCTTCCCCGGTGCCATCTCGTGCGGGTGAACCGCTTCGGCCAGCTCGACGAAAGCTGGCTGCCAAATCCGGATCGCCCCGTGTTCGCGCTCGCCATGAGCGGGTCCGCGCTTTTCGCCGGCGGTTATTTCAAAAACATCGCCTACCAGCCGCGCGCGCGCCTCGCGAAACTCTCGACGCTCGATGGGCCGCTTCTCGATCCTGTGTGGAATCCCGGAGCGAACAGCGGCGTGCTGGCCCTCGCGACGAACGGCGCGGAGTTGCTCGTGGGCGGCGAGTTCACGCAACTCGGCGGCTTGGCGCGGCGGGCGCTCGGGAAAGTGGGCGTCTTTGGAGCGGGCGATGTCGATCCGGCGTGGAACCCGAGTCCGGACGGCCCGTCCGGTTTTAGTGGCGGCGCGAAGCCGCGCGTCTATGCGATCGCGCTGGATTTTCCCAGTGCCTACATCGCCGGAAATTTCACGCAAATCGGCGGGCGCGACCGGAGCGGCCTCGCCCGGCTGCGCGCCGACGGCACAGGCATCGCGGATCAAAACTGGAGTTGCGATCTCACGTTCACGATTTTCCCCGGTGTCGAAATTCTCGCCGCGGGCTACTGCCTCGCGCTCGACGGCCCGGACTTGTTCGTCGGCGGTTTTTTCAGCGAAGCGGCCGGCGAGTTCAGATTCAACATCGCGAAAGTCGCTGCGGCCACCGGCGTGCCCGACTCCGAATGGAATCCCGGCGCAGATAACGGCGTCGGATCGCTCGCGGTGCGGGGCGGCACCGTGCTGCTCGGCGCTTCGCAGGCGCTCAATTATCTCGCCGCGTTCGCGGACGATGGCGACTTCACGCAAGGCAGCCTCTTCTTCCCCACGAACGGTTTCACGCAGGTGGATTTCGAGGAGCGCCGCAACTTCGCGGAGGTCTCCCGCACCACCGGCATCGCGACCCCGCTCGATCCCAGCCCGGATGGCGCCGTGCATGCGATCCTGCCGCGCGGCGAGGATATTTTCGTCGGCGGCAGCTTCCTCGAAATCGGGCGCGAGGCCCGCAGCGGCATCGCGTTCCTGCCCGTCGCGAATCCGCCCGTCATCGCCCAGGATCCGGCGAATGTGGCGGGCTTGATCGTCGGTCGCAGCATGACCGACGGCGGGGAGGTCACGCATTTCAAACTCCAGGCGGCGACCGGCGGCGCGGTGTTCAAGCACGACGGTCTCACGCCCGTACTGCCGGGCGATTTCATCACTGTGGCCGAAGGCCAGGCCGGCTTGGTTTTCCGAACCACCGGCATCGGGACGCCTGCGGTCACGTTCGCCTCCTCGCTCAATGCGACCGCCAACGGCGTCGGCGCGGGCGCGACGACGGCGTCCGTGGTGCTGGACCGCACGCTGCCCGTCGTGCGTCTTTCGCAAAGCACGTACGAAGCGCGGGAGAGCGACACGGTCGTGGTCGTTTTTTTGGAAAAACCCGCCGGCATCGCGGCGACCGTGACCCTGACCACTTCGGAAGCCTCCGCGCGCGACGGCCTCGATTTCACCGGCACCACGGGCACGACGATCACGCTGCCCGCGAACGAGACCGTGCATCCCGTGCCGATCCTGCTCGCGAGGGACAACACGCCGGAGCCGGACGAAAACTTCAGCGTGACGCTCACCGCCGACGCGCTGAATGCGACCGTCGCCGCGCCCGCGACCGCCATCGTCACCATCCACGACAGCGATCGTGTCGGCGCAGTGGGCTCGGTCACGGAGATCGTGCTGCCGGTCCCCGCCGCGCCGCCGACCTCCGCGAGCCGGCTGCTCGTGGAACTCCAGCCGCCGGCAGCGCATGGACAGTGGCGGCTCGGGGGCGAAGTCGCTTGGCGCGACGCGGGCTCCGAAGTCTCCGGCCTCGCGGCGCGCAGCTACGGCATCGAGTTCCGCCCGGTGCAGGGCTACCGCGCGCCCGGCGCGCTCACGATCAACATCCCCGCCGATGCGCCGCGCACCGTGAGTGCCATTTACACGCCGCTGCCGCTCGGCGAATCCGGCGCGCTGCGCGTCGTCATCAAGCCGGACGACGCGGCCGCCGATTCCGATCCGCTTTTCCGCGGACGCTGGCGTCGCGTCGGCGAGATTCCATGGCGCGACAGCGGCACCGTTCTCATGGATCTGCCCGTGGGCGTTTACCCGGTCGAATTTCAGCCACTCGCCGGTTTTGTCACGCCGGCCGTTCGCGACGCCATCGTCGAGAGCGCGCAGACCAACGGCATCACCGGACTTTACACCGTCGCCGACACGAGCGGCGGAGCGACGCCGGAGGTCGTCAATTTTTCCGACCTCGCCGGCGCGCCGTTTTGCTTCAACGGGCAACTGCAAAGCGCGCTCGGGCTCGGCAGCGGAGTGGCCGTGCAAAGGCACGTCGTGCTCACGGTCGCGCATCTGCTTTTCGACGATGAAGCCCTCACCTACGTCACGGCGGTGCGCTGGTTTCATCAGCGCTATCGCGATCGTTTCGAGCCGGTCCCCGATGTCGCCCGCGGCTGGCTCGTCTTCAACGGATACGCCGCCCAGCGCGCGCTCGCGCCGACTCCGGGGCAGGGCACGCTGGCGTCGCACAACCTCGATGTCGCCGCCGTCTATTTTTCAAACTTTGCCGCGCGCGGCGGGTTCGGCGGCTACCTCGTCTAGAACGCGACTCCCAACGAATGGCTCTCCGGCACGCGCGACAAAATGCTCGCGGGCTATCCGATCGAGGGTTACGCCAGCGCGCCGCAGGACGCGGGAAAACTCCAGGCGACCGCGCCTGCGAATGTCTCCTTTGCGCAGCTTCTGGATCGCGTGTACGCCACCCCGATGCTGACCGGCTTTCCCGGCAACAGCGGCGGCCCGCTTTACGTGCGCGCGGATTCCGGCGCGTTTTTTCCCGCCGCAGTCTATCTCGGCGGCACCTCGCAGACGCTCGTGCGGGCGATCGACGACGATGTCGCGGATCTCATCAACCGCGCGGAGACCGTGGCCAATGGCGGCACGAACAACGCCAGCGGCGGCGTGACGCTCGTGGCCCAGGGGCAGACCACCGCGCAATTCAGCACCGGCACGGTCGCGGTCGATCTCGAGCCCGCGGCGGCCCGCGCCGCCGGTGCGGCATGGCGCATTCAAAGTCGCGATGCGGCATTCCGCGCCACCTCCACCAGCCCCACGCCGCTGACGGCCGGCACCTACACGATCGAGTTCAGGCAAACGGCCAGCGCCGCTAATTTTCTCACACCCGACCCCGTGACGATCAACGTGCTCAACGGACAGAGCACCACGATCACGGCGATCTACGGGGAGCCTGTCGTCATCAGCGGCGCGGCGCGGCCGCGGCAGGGCGGGAGCGTCACGGGCGGGACATTTCGCAAGGGCGTCGCCGCCAGGGCGAGCGCGATTCCGGCGCTGGGATTTCATTTTGAAAAGTGGACGGAAAACGGCGCGGCAGTGAGCTTCGATCAGGTCTATCGCTTCACCGCCGAGCGCAGCCTGCTGCTCTCCGCGAAGTTCAAGGCCGGCCCCTACGTGGCGCTGCAGGGCGCATACGCCGGGCTCGCCACCGGCACCGACGCGGGCGCCGGCTACCTCAGCCTGACGCTGGATGCCGCCGGGCGTTTTTCCGCCGCGTTTTTCTTTGAAGGCAGACGCCGTGGCTTCAAAGGCCGCTTCGATTCCGCCGGGCAATTTTCGCGCATCGTCGATTCGCAGACGGGGCTCGGCCTCGAACTGCACATCGACGTCACGGGTGCGACGCCCGGCATCGCCGGCCGCATGAGGCGCGACGGGCAGACCGTCGGCCTGATCGAAGCCGGGCGCTCGCCCTTTTCGAAAAAGCAGCCCGTCGAAAGCGTCGGACGTTACACCGTTCACTTTCGCGAACTCGAAGATGCCGCCACCCTCAAGCGCGGCACCGGATACGGCGCGCTGAATGTGAAGGCCGACGGCACGCTGCGTTTCACCGGCGTGCTTGGGGACGGCACCGCCGTCAGCCAGGGCGTGCATTTGCTCGCCGGGCGCGAGTGGCCGCTGTTCCTTCCATCGCACGGCAATCGCGGTTACGCCGCCGGCACCGTTTTTTTCCGAAAGCTCGCATCGGGCAATCTCGACGGCCTGCTCGACTGGCTGCTTCCAGCGGCGGCGGACCCGCGGTACGCCGAGGGATTTCGCGTGCAGCTCGGCGCGGAAGGTCTGCGCTACGTCCCGCCGCCGAAGCGCGTGCGCGCCGTGGAACTCGCCGCCGGCGTGCTCGGCATCGGCGCACTCGGCGGGGATGCGGCCATCGAGCAGCCATTCACGCTGAATCGCTCGAACGTCCTGCTTTTCGAGGACGGCAGCGGCCTCACCGCGTCGATCGATCCGGCGACCGGACTGTTCACCGGAAAGCTGAAAGTCGGAGCGTCGAAGCGGAAATTCGGCGGCGCCATCCGGCAGCCGCTCCTGCGCGGCGAGGGCGTGCTCTCCACGGGCGACGGCGCGGCGGCGGTGACGCTCGGCCCCGCCCCGGGGGCCTCACCGTGACTGACCGGAGCGGACGGATTGGTGCTTGATCGCCAGCCGGTTTGGGCGCGCAATGCCGGCCTCTCCCAAATGACCACCATGAAACCGATCGTCAGAGCGGTGCTGCGCAGGGCGGGCGCGTTCTTTGTCTCAACGCTCATGCTTTCCCTCGCGCCTTCCGATGCGGCGGAACGACGCCCTTCCGCCGCCGATCGCCGCGTGGAGGCGGGCGCTGCTTTTTTTCAGCGGGGCGCGTTTGAGTCGGCGGTCGCCGAGTGGAAATTCGCAGCCGACGCGTATCGCGGAAAACGCGAGACTCCGGCGCTGATCGACACACTCGCGCAACTCGCATCGGCGTATCACGCGCTCGGCCAGCAAAGCCTCGCCGTGAAGGCTCTCGACGAGGCCGTGACGCTCGCTCGCGAATCGAACGATCGCGCACGGCTGGTCAGTTCGCTGTCGAGTCTCGGCGCGATCAACACGTTCTCACGCGATGCCGCGAACGCGGAAAAAACCCTGCGCGAAGCGCTCGCATTCGCGCGCAAGGAGGGCGATCCCGCCGCGCTCGGCTCCGTCCTCAACAACCTCGGCAATCTCCTCGCCGCGCAGGAGCGATTCGGTGAAGGGCGCGCGGCCTATCGCGAGGCCATCGACCACATGGGCGGTGGCGCGTCCGGCGCAAAGGCGCGCGCAAACCTCGCGCGGATTGCCGTGGCAAGCGGCGACTTCGGGCACGCGCCCGCGCTGAACCAGGCCGCGATCAAGGCCACGCAAAGCCTGCCCGATTCTCACGACAAGGCCTTCGCGCTGCTGCGCGCGGGCCAGACGTGGGAGGAGCTTTTCGAGAACGCCCCCGCGCACGAGCAGCGCCGCCGCGTCGATGCGCTGCACGCTTACGAGCAAGCCGCGCACGCGGCGGAGGCGGCGGGCGACGACCGCTCGCTCTCGTTCGCGCTCGGCTACACGGGACGCCTTTATGAGCGGGAGAAAAAATTCGCGGAAGCCATGCGCCTCACGAACCGCGCACTTTTCCTCGCGCAAAAAATCCAGTCGCCCGATGTGCTCTACCAGTGGGAATGGCAGCTTGGCCGCATCCTCCGCGCGCAGGGCCGGCGCGACGACGCCATCGCGGCCTGCCAGCGCGCCGTCGATGTGCTGAAGAACATCCGCACCGATCTCTCGACGCGCCTCGGCAACAGCAATGCGCGCTCCTCTTTCCGCGAGAGGGCGGGCGGCGTGTATTTCGATCTCGCGGATCTCCTGCTCCAGCGCGCGGACGATCTCCACGATGAAACGGCGCTCCGCGACTGCCTCATCCAGGCGCGCGACACCTGCGAGCAGCTCAAGACCGTCGAACTCGAGGATTATTTTCAGGACGATTGCGTGAACCTTTTCAAAAAGAAACGCGAGACGATTGAGGACATCCTCCAGGCAAAAGGCCCGACGAAAGAGAAAGACAAGGACGGTCGCAATGCCGCATTGGAAAAGGCCACGCGCACGACTGCGGTCGTCTATATCATCCCGCTGCGCGACCGCACTGAGACGCTCATCAGCCTTCCCGGCGGTCTGCGCCGCGTGAAGTCGCGCGTCACCGTCGCGCAGATCACGGAGACGGTGCGCGCGTTCCGCGAGCATCTCGAAAAGCGCACGACCAGCGAATACCTCACCGAATCGTGGCAGCTCTACGACTGGTTGATCCGCCCGCTTGAAACGATCCTCGAACAAAACAAAATCGACACGCTCGTGTTCGTGCCGGACGGCGCGCTGCGCACGATCCCGATGGCCGCGCTCAACGACCGCCAGAATTTTCTCATCGAGAAATACTCCATCGCCATCACGCCGGGCCTCACGCTCATGGAGCCGCGCCCCATCGCGCGCACGAACATGACTGTCATGGCCAGCGGCCTTTCCGATTCGGTGCAGGGCTATCAGGCGCTGCCGTTCGTCGTGGCGGAAATGAACAAGCTCAAGGAACTCTTCAACCCGGACCTCATCATGAATCGCGATTTCGCGCCGGAGCGGCTGGTGAAGGAATTCGCCGCGCGCCCGTACTCGATCGTCCACATCGCGTCGCACGGTGAGTTCAACAGCGATGTGAAAAAGACGTTCGTGCTCACGTACAATTCGCGCTTCACCCTCGACGCGCTCGAGAAACTTCTCAGCCCGACGCTGCTCCGCAAAGATCCCGTCGAGATGCTCACGCTCAGCGCATGCCAGACCGCCGCGGGCGACGATCGCGCGGCGCTCGGGCTCGGCGGCATCGCCGTGAAAGCCGGCGCACGCAGCGCTTTCGCCACGCTCTGGTGCGTCAACGACCAGGCATCGACGACGCTCGTCGGGAATTTCTACACGACGCTGCGCGACCAGCCGCAAATGTCGAAAGCGCAGGCGCTCCGGCACGCGCAGTTGGCGCTGCTGAAGGACGAACGCTTCGGCCATCCGTGCCTCTGGGCGCCGTATCTCATCATCGGCAACTGGCTGTGAAGCGGCTTCGCAAGGCGCTCCAGCGCCCGTGGGTCGCCTGCATCGTTATCAGTCTGCTCGTCCTTGGCGCCATCCTCGGCGTTCGCGCGGCGGGCTTGCTTCAGGGTCAGGAGTTGAATGTCCGCGACCATTTCATCCGCTGGCGCTCGGACCCGGACGCGAAGGACGACCGCATCGCCATCGTCGGCATGACCGAGGACGACCTCGTCAAATACGGCTACCCGCTCGACGACGCGAAGCTGGCGCAAGTGCTCGAAGGCATCGACAAATTCGAGCCGTGCGTGATCGGGCTCGACCTCTATCGCGACCAGCCGGAGCCGAGGAGCCGCGCGCTTTACCCGCAACTCGAAGCGGCCCTGAAAAAGCTCGCGCGCGTCATCGTGATCGAGCGCGTCGGTTTTTTCAAATACCCGCCCGCGCTCGCCGATGGACCCGAGGAGCGGCTCTCGGCCAACAACCTCGAAAAGGACTACGCGATCGACGGCTACTACCGGCGCATGCCGCTCGCGATCGAAAAGGATCCGGACGGAAACCCGCTCATCCCGCCGGTGCAAAGCTTCAGTCTCGCCGTCACGCTGGCTTACCTCGATGCGCACGGCGTGGACTACGTGCAAGTGCCCGCACCGGGCAGCACGCCGGAGAATCCGATCACGCTCTTCCGGCTCGGCAAGACGGTCTTCCCGCGCATCACGCCGGACTTCGGCGGATACGTCGGATTGGACGTGCTCGATTACGAATACCTCCTCGATTTCAAAGGCCCGCGCCGCTTCGGCCCGCGCGAATCCACTTTGGTAAAAACCGAGGACGCGCCGAAAGGGCGGGTCCGTCCGCGCATTCACGACTACAGCTTTGGCGATGTCATCGAGGGCCGCATCCCGCCGGATGCCCTGCGCGATAAGATCGTGCTGGTCGCGACGGTGATGCCGAGCATCAAGGACAGCAACCCGACGCCGATCGACGACGACCTTCGCGGCGTCATCCAGCACGCGATGGCCGTCAATCAACTCCTGCGCGCCGCGCTCGACGGTGAGAAGCCCGAGACGTGCTGGCCGGAATGGGCGGAAGTCGCGTGGATCGCCGCAGCCACGCTGCTCGGCGGCGCGCTTGGCGTGCGGTTCCGTTCGCCGTGGAAACTCGCGCCCGCGCTCCTGCTGCTCCTTGCTGTCATCCACGGTGCCGGCTGGCTCACGTTCCGGTACGGCGGCACATGGTTCCTCATCGTCGCGCCCGCGCTCGGCAGTTTCATCGCCGCGACTTTTGTCACGTCCTTCATCGCCTATCTGGAACTCACCGAACGCGGCGCGATGCAGACCATTTTTTCCCGGCACGTCTCGTCGAAAGTCGTCGATGAACTCTGGGCGAATCGCGACGCCTTTCTCGAAGGCAACCGGCTGCGCCCTCAGCGGCTCACCGCCACCGTGCTCTTCACCGATCTCAAAGGCTTCTCGACGACCTCGGAAAAAATGGACCCGGCGACGCTCCTCGACTGGATGAACCGCTACATGGACGCCATCGCGCGCCACGTCGATGCGCACGATGGCATGGTCAACAAATTCATCGGCGACGCCATCATGGCCGTCTTCGGCGCGCCCATCCCGAGCATTGGAGAAGAGGGGATCGACCGCGACGCGGACAACGCGGTGCAGTGCGCGCTGGCGATGGAGAAAACGCTCATCGCGCTCAACGAGGAATGGCGCACCGAGGGTCTGCCCACCACCGAAATGCGCGTCGGCATTTACACCGGCGGACTCGTCGCCGGGAGCCTCGGCACCACCGACCGCATGGAATTCACCGTCCTCGGCGACACCGTCAACACCGCCGCGCGGCTCGAAAGCGCGGGCAAGGAAGCCACCGGCCCCGACATGCCTCAAAGCCCCTGCATCATCCTCGTCGGCCAGACCACGTTCGAGCGGCTGCGCGGGCGCTACCACGCCATTCCGCTCGGAGCTATGACCTTGAAGGGAAAGGCCGACAAGATTAGCGTCCATCGAGTCATCGGTTTGGCTCAGCAAAAATCCTCTGTATGAAAACGTCCGCATTTCTCCATTCACTCGCCGGTGCCGCACTTATCCACACCGCCGCTCCCATCGCCAGCAGCCAGGAAAAGCCCGATGCCGCGCCTTCGCCCACCCAGACTCCCGCCGCTCCAGCCGCCCCGCCCGAGGCCAAAGCCACGCCCGCGCCCGCCAAGCGCAGCCTGCTCAAATACACCCCGCCGAAAAGCGCCGGGGGCGGCGGCCCGCGCGTCGATGGCGACGGAGGCTCGCGCACCGGCGGGGGAAAACTTCCCTTCATCTGCGTGCTCGCGCCGAAGCAAATCGCGCTCACCACGCAGGCGCAGCCCGCGCTGTTCTGGTTTCAGACCGAGCCATCGAACGCCGGGTTTGAACTCACAGTCACCGAGCCAAAAAAAGCGGAGCCGCTGCTCAGCCTCAAAGGCGGCGAAAAGCAGGCCGGCGGCACGCACAGCGTCTCGCTGGCCAAACACAAAGTCACCCTCGTCCCGAATGTCAGCTACCAATGGAGCATCGCGCTCGTGCCCGACGCGAAGAACCGCTCGAAGGATCTCATCGCCAGCGGATACGTGAAGCGCGTCGAAGCCCCCGCCGGCCTCGCGGCGCAGATTGAAAAAGCCGCGCCCGCCGACCGCGCCGCGATCTACGCGCAAGCCGGATTCTGGTACGACGCGCTGCAATCCATCTCGATCGCCATCGGCGAAGCCGCGAAAGCCAAGGACACGAATGCCATTGCCGACTTGAAAAAGATGCGCGCCTCCTTGCTGGAACAAGGCGACCTAAAACAAGCCGCCGCTGCGGATCGGAAGTAGGAGCGGCGACACTTCTGTCGCCGACACCAAAACCGCTGCGGAGCAGCGCACATTTTTGTGGGAGCGTGGCGGTCGCACACGCTTTCTCCCCAAAAGAAGTTTGCCGCTTCGCGGGCGTGGAGATCCGCGACAGGAGTGTCGCCGCTCCTTGACTCCTCAAAACGCGCTGATGCTCACGCTGAAATGCAGCCCGTAATCCTGCAGGTTGTCCCCGCTCTTCACCGTGTTCCCCCGATTCAGCGGATAGCCCCAGTAGAGCTGCGCGTTCACCCGTTTCCACGGCTTGAAAATCACGCCCGCCCCGACGCTCGACAAAATTTCCAGCCGGTCATCGCCGCCGCCCTTCGGCTTCGCGCCGATATATTCCGTGCGATCCCAGCCCACGCCGAAATCGAAGAACGGCGCGAGCGTCACGATCGGCTCCTTCGCCTTGTCCTTGTTTTTCCAAACCGGCACGCGCACCTCCAGCGAACCGAACACCCCGTTGTCGCGCAGAATCTGATTCTCCCGGTACCCGCGCGCGCTCTGCACGCCGCCGAGACTGTATTGCTCCAGCGAAAGCAGCGGATCGTTCGCGAGCTGCGCGTTCACCCGCACGACCGCGAGATTGTCCGTCTCGAAAATCTTGCGCATGTATTGCGCCTGCCCGAGCCACGAAAAAAACTGCCCGTCTGGCAGCTTGCGCACGCCATCCGTCGAGCCGATGCCGCCGCCGAGCCCGTCCGCGTGCCGCGTCGCGCCGAATTCATTGATCCCCAGATTGAACGTCGAACGCAGCGACAGCACATGCTTCTGGCTGCGGTTCACATATTCGAGCGCGAACCGGATCACGAAAACCTCCGTCTCGCCATCGACCGCGCCCGGCGAAAGCGTGAACGGACGGCTGAGCAGGAAGCTGTTGCTCTTGCGCTTGTCCGCCGTCACCGACACCGCGACTTCGTTCGTGAGGCTTTCATAAAACGGCTGCCGCAGCGTCGCGCCGTACTGCTCCGATTTACTCGTGATGTCGAGCGGCTGAAACTGCTCCTCGACGATCGCCGCATCGTTCTTGCTCGCATGAAATTCCAGCGTCGTGTGCCACGGCGAAATCGGAATCCGGTACGAGCCCTCGATGTTCTCGTCCCCGCTCGCCTCCCACCGATCCAGCGTTTCCGAAGTCGTGTGCAGGATGCCGTAGCGGAGTGAAATCGGGTCGTCGTGCCCGCTCAGATTCAGCACCGTGGCATTCACTTCGAGAATCTCCGCGCCCACGCTGGGCGGGCGGCGGTTGCTGAAATCCAGGCTCAAACGGAACGGCTGATTCTCCTGAACGCTCACCTTCAACATACTCTCCCCCGGCTTCACGCCAGGCATCAACTCCGCGTTGATCTGCCGGATGTTCGGGTTCTCCCGCAGCAGTTGCATCCGCTCTTTCATTCGGTTGAAATTCAGCGGACGGCTCGCGCTGCGCCACATTTCGTGACGCAGCCACCACGCGCGATACCACCAATTCCCGCTCAGTTCGATCTCCGTCAGCCGCCCCTCGACGATTTTGAAAATGATAATGCCATCCTTCAAATCCTGATCCGGCAGCGTCGCGCCCGAAGTGATGAATCCGCGCTCCACGTAATGCACGGTGATCGCCTGTCGCGCCTCTTCGAGTTCCGCGCCCGTGATCTCGCGTCCGGAAAAACGCGCGACGAGCTTCGTCAGTTCGCGATCAGAAAAAACCGTGTTCCCTTCAAAGCGAAACCGCTTCACCTGCACGCGCAGCGCGGACGCCAACGTGCCCGTATCCGCAAACCCTGGCGCGAGCGGCGGCAGCACCGGCTCGATCGCCGCGGGCTCGAGCTTCAGCTTGAAACGCGGCAGTGGCCCGCGCCTTCCACCATTCTCCGGAAACGCCATTTGGGGAGTGAGCGGAGTCAATATGATCTCCTCGCCCGGCAGCAGCGAAAGCTCCTCGACGCCCGCCGGCAAAGGATTCGCGGGCAACGGCTCCTGATTCGGCGTCTGCTGCGCGTGCGCCGCCATCACCGCGAGCGCCAACGAACCGGCAAGAAAAACCACCCGCGCTTTCATCGAATCGCCCTCCGTTTTTTCGCCGCCCGCAAATCGGGCAGCGCCTCGTCGGGCCCGAGCGAGACGCCGCCGCGCCCGATCACGAGGAAGCTGCTGAAATCCATCCCGAGCCGCCGCGCGCATTGCTCGCGCAGTTGCGTGGATGCCTCGAGGAGCGCGCCCGGCAGCACGAAAAGTCCCGCGGCCAGGTCGAGTTCGGGAGCAGCGATTTCCACGGTGCCATCCGTCGTTCCCGTCGCGGTGATTGTGCTCGCGGAAGAAAGGAAATTGTCCGCTCGCAGAAAAATGTCCCCGCCTTTTCCGATGGCAGCGTTCGCGCTGATGGTGGCGTGATCGAGAATGAGAAATTCGGGATCGATGAAAATGTTTCCACCCGTCCCAGCCTCGCCGGGCAAGCCGCCGGGAAAGTTTTGCACGATCGCCCCAGCCGTCGCGCTGATGCCACTATCGCGCACCTCGATCCAGTGCGGTGCGGTGATGCGGATGCTGCCGCCGTCCATGCCTGCGGAGGCCGTCACATTGCTATTGCGAATCTCGATTCGGTCGCCGGAGGAAAGCGCGATCTCGCCCGCATTGCCAAGCACCGCGGAGGTGGTGACGAGCGATTGACTTTCGATGTCCAGCACTCGTTCCGCCGTGATCGTCACACTCCCCGCTTCACCGGAACCGATGTTGCCACTTGCCACGCGCGCGCCATTCGCGAGCCGCGCTTCGCCGGCCTCGACGCGCACATTGCCACTGCGCCCCGGACCTTTGGAGGTGGCGGAAATGAGCGCATCGGCCCCGCTGATCGAGAGGTCGCCAGCGAACACCGACAGGTTTCCGCCATCCCCGACCGCGCCCTCGCTCGCCTCGGCAAAGATACCCGTTATTTTCCCGGCACCGCTTGGCGATCCCGTATCGCCCGACTCGATTAGGATGTTACCAGCCTTCACCATCACGTTGCCACCCGCGCCAGATCCCGCCGTGCTCGCGGTGATCGCGCCGCCG
>JANLQB010000902.1:0-4037 GCA_031367565.1 Verrucomicrobiota bacterium | reverse complement strand
GACGGACGAGTTGCGCGAATTTCGCGAACTGGGTTTCATCGAAGATCGCAACGATCGCATCGTGCTCACGCCGCGCGGTCGGATGATGGCGGACTCGGTGGCCGGGGCGTTCGTATGATTTACGATGTGGCCGTCGTCGGCACGGGTCCGGGCGGAGCGACTTGCGCGGCGTTTTGCGCGGAGGCGGGTCTTTCGACTTTGCTGATCGAGCGCAGTATTTTTCCCCGCGAGAAAGTTTGCGGGGACTGCGTGAACCCTGCGTGCTGGCCGATCTTCGAGCGGTTGCAGATTGTTGATCGTTTGCAAACGCTGCCGCATTCGCGGATCGCCGAGGTGGAATTTATCGGTGCGAATGGCGGGTCCGCGCGACATCCCCTACCCGCTTTCACGCACGGCGAGATCGCGATCAAGCGCAGCCTGCTCGATCACTTGCTGCTGCAACGCGCGCGCGAACTCGGCGCACTCGTGCGCGAAGGCGCGACCGTCACCGCGTTGGAAAATGGCTGGAACATTCAGACGACCGACGGCGCATTTTCCGCGCGCACGCTCGTCGCTGCGGATGGGCGCAACTCGACGGTCGCGCGTCTTCTCGGGCTGCTGCCGGCAGCGGAAAAAGATCGCATCGGCGTGCAAACGCATTTTCCCGCGCCGCCCGATTTTGGCGATCGCGTCGTCATGCGTTTTCTTCCGCGAGGCTACTGCGGGCTCGCGAGTGTGGGCGACGGTCAGCTCAATCTTTGCCTGGTCAGCCGGCCCGCGCATATCGGCGAAATCAAGGCATGGGCGGCGCGCGAATTCTCGCTCCCCGTGGAACAAGACTGGCGCACGATCACTCCCCTCGCCCGCGCTCCGGTCGCCGCCGCGCACCCGAATCTCCTGCTCGTCGGCGACGCCGCGCGCGTCGTTGAGCCCTTCACCGGCGAAGGCATCTTCTACGCGCTCGCGTCCGGCGAACTCGCTGCGCGCCACATCGCCGCGCGCGATCTCGATGGCTACGCCCGTGCTCACGCGCAGCTCTATCGCGGACGCCTTTGGATCAATCAGCTCGCGAAACAAGCCGTGCTGAATCCGCGCCTCGCCTCCGTCGCGCTTCGCTTTCCATCCGTGCTGCGATTGCTCACCGCGAAAGTCATCCGCCCCGCAAAAGAGCCAGCACCTTCGGGCCGAAAATAATCGCGCCTACGACCGCCGCGCCGATCGCCACCGCAAGCACCGCGCCTGCGGCAAGATCCTTGATGCGTCCCGCGAGCGGGCGGCGCTCTGGTGACACGAGATCGACCATGCCTTCCAGCGCCGTATTAAAACACTCCGCCGCCCAGACCGCGGCGACCGAAATCACCACCGCGCACCATTCGCCCGCCGCCAGCTTCAGCACAAAACCGAGCGCGACCACGACCACGGTCGCGAACGCATGGATGCGCGCATTTACCTGCGTCTGAAAACAGATCGCGAGACCGCGAAACGCATACCCAAAACTGCGCCAGCGCCCGCTCAACCAGCCGGAATTCGCAACGTGGTGCTCATCCATGTTGCGAGCCCGGCGTTACTTTTTCTCCGGGAAAAACTTGGGCGCTTCCTCGCCCTTGGCACCCTCGGCAGGCTTCGCCGCTTCCGCGTGTTCGGGCGTTTTCGCCTCGTGCTTTTCCGCGCCTTGAAACTCCTCGGCGCGCTCCTCGTGCAAGCCAGGTTGCGGATCGCCCGGCAGTGGGTGCCGCTGGCAGGCGGTGCCCAGAATGACGAAAGCGCAGAGCGAAAATAGCGAAAGAAATCTC
The DNA here is from genome assembly GCA_031367565.1 of Verrucomicrobiota bacterium. Classification (GTDB taxonomy): domain Bacteria; phylum Verrucomicrobiota; class Verrucomicrobiia; order Chthoniobacterales; family Chthoniobacteraceae; genus JANLQB01. The sequence continues at coordinate 2,265 of JANLQB010000902.1, read as the reverse complement.
ATAAGCGGGCGGGAGGCTAGCGGACGGTTTTGTGCGATGCCAACGGAAATCCGTCACTCCCCGCGATAGCTGCATCGCGCGGTCGGCGTCTCGTGAATCACAATCTCCGCGAGCCCTGGGCATTGCGGCGCGAGCTTTTGCCAAAACCATGCCGCCATGTTTTCGATCGTCGGATTTTCGAGTCCGGCGATTTCATTGAGGTAGGAATGATCGAGCATTTCCACCAGCGGCTTCATCGCTCGGCCGATCACCGCGTGATCATAGAACCAGCCCGTCGCGGGATCGGTTTCGCCTTCGACGCTCACTTCCACCTTGAAACTGTGGCCGTGCATTTTGTGGCATTTGTGCCCGGCCGGAGCATTGGGCAGCGTTTGCGCGGCTTCGAAGGTGAAGTCTTTGGTGAGTCGAACTTTCATGGGGCGCGGAGTTTTAGGCGGCGAATCCCAAATCGCAACCGGTATTCCGCCGCGCGGCATTCTGCGGCGGTCGCGGGAAAAGTGAAGGCGCTCCCGTTTCCAGAAGCGCCTTCGTTTTTTGAATGGCGGTAAGCCGAATTCTGTTCCTCCGCAGTTGCCCGCGGATTCGACGATCATTTCTCTCACGCCGCTCGCGCGGCGAGTCCCGCTCGCGCGGGATGCGACTATTACCCGGGAGCTGCCCCGCTTGCGCGAGGCCGGCCAGACGCCAGCTCCCTGTTATGTCTTGCACCACATGGGGTTTTTCGTGCCCCGGCACTTGCGCGCCGGGCGGTGGGCTCTTACCCCGCCTTTTCACCCTGACCCGCCCCGCCTTGCGGCGAAACGTGGCGGTTTAATTTTCTGTGACACTTTCCGTCGCGCCGGACTTTCGCCCGACGCTCCCGCGCATTCTACGCGGCATGTTGTCTGGAGGTGTTCGGACTTTCCTCTCCGCGAGCCGGAGCCCGCGCAGCGATCATCAGCCACTCATCCCGGAAAGTGCAGGGATGGTGAGCCACTAGCAAGCGCTCAAACGGTTTCGGGCAAGTTCAGAAAATCTCCGCATCGTCCGCGTAGCCCGCGTCCGTACGAATCGTATCCAGCCGCCGCCGCTCACCCCGCGCCGAGCCTGGGCCGTTCAAGCGCTCCAGCACATTTTCCACGACCCACGGGAGCGCCAGCAGCGCACCGACTCCGAGCAGCGAAGCCGCCGTCGTCTTCTGCGCCGGACGCCCGAGTTTTCCCGCTAAAAGGAGACCGATGCCGCAGCCGACCGCCGTCTGCGTGATTGCCAAAAGGCTCGTTTGAAGTGGGTCGGAGTTCTTTGAGGAAGACATGCGTTTGTTAGCAGTATGGAAGCCTGCCGGAAAAAATAAACTCGAAACGCAGGGAACACGCGAATACTCATGCGAATCGCGGCAACAGCGTGTGGCGCAACCCTTTTTCCATGTCCGATCATCCTCTCTACGTCCTCATCCTCGCTGGCGGCAGCGGCGAACGCTTCTGGCCGCTCAGCCGCAAATCGCGCCCGAAACAGCTCCTCTCGCTCCTTTCCAAAGAGACGATGCTCGAAGCCACCGTGCGCCGCCTCGACGGCCTCGTCCCGCTCGAAAACATCCTCATCCTCACGAACGCCGACCAGGAAGCCGCCGTCCGCGAATGCTGCCCGGATTTGCCGCACGAAAACATCGTCGCCGAGCCCGCGAAACGGGACACCGCCGCAGCCATCGCACTCGGCGCAGGCTGGATCGCACGCCGCGCGGCAAACGCCACGATGGTCGTGCTCCCTGCCGATCACGTCATCCGCGACACCGCGGCTTTTCAGACCACCCTGCGCGCCGCCGCCGCCGCCGCCGAGCAAACCGGCGACCTCGTCACCATCGGCATCGAGCCGACTTGGGCGTGCCCCGGCTTTGGCTACATCGAGGTCGGCGAAAAAGTGGACATCGCCGACGCGCCGCCCGGCCCCGCGATTTCCAACGTTATCCGCTTCCGCGAAAAGCCGAACGCCGAACTGGCCGAGAGCTTTTTCCGGCAGGGAAATTTCCGGTGGAACGCAGGCATGTTCATCTGGTCCATCCAAGCCATCCTCAGCGCACTCCAGCGGCACGCGCCACTGCTCGGCGAATTCGTCGGCAAGCTGCACGGCGCGCATGAATTTGCGACCGTCGTCCGCGAGGAATTCGCGCACTTGCCGAAAGTCTCCATCGACTACGCCGTCATGGAAAAAGCCGCGCGCGTCCTCGTCGTGCAGTCCACGTTCGATTGGGACGACGTGGGAAGCTGGACCGCCATCGCCAAATACCTC
>JANLQB010000951.1:0-5830 GCA_031367565.1 Verrucomicrobiota bacterium | reverse complement strand
TTCGAGATCGTTGACAGGGATCGAACGCATGGCCAAACCACGTCCACCAGGTGACGCTAGTCTGGCAGTTGGGTCACAATCTGTAAAAGCCATCCCGCTTCTGTGACGCTGAACGGCCCCGCGAAACCAGAAGCGCCGGCTTTCGGAAATTTCAGGCGCTTTACTGCTTCGATATACTTGCGCACCCGAATCGTGTCGCCAGTTAGTAACGCGGCGTAGGCATCGCCAGCTTCAATCCATCCGCTATTAATCTGGTCGGGATTTGCCGCCCAGTCTGGTTTCGTTTGACCGTTCCATCGGCCGTTCACGGCAGATAACATCGCTTGAGTTTTCGGGTCGCTGGGACTCACCACGCCGAATAGATGCGGCCACGACTGCGCCTGAGTGTCGGGATACCACTTATCGAGATCGGCGGCGGGACGATTGTTGTCTTCAAATTTTGCGACAACGTAAAGTTTGACCTTAGGGTCATAGAGTTCCTGAACAATTCCCCGTTGAACTCGGCCCGCCGCTTTTCGGTATGAAGTTGAACGCTCGGCATCGTTGAAGACCTCCTGCTCCAAGTTCGCGAGATCCCGCAGCCCGGCAAACACCTCGCAGTTATCTTCAAGGTACTTCACGCGAAAGTCGCTCTTCGCCCAACACAAGCCGTCCGCTTGTTGCAAGGCGAGGAGGACTTCTGCCAGCGTCTCCACCTGTTTCTTTCCCTCGGCAGTATTCAATACCGTTTTGGCGATTCCCGCTTCGTGGGCCGCCCAAAGCACAGATAAAAAAGTGGCGGCGGCGCTGTCCGTCGCATCATTGTAATGGCAGAGAACATGATCGTTCGGCTTCACGCACGTAGTCTCGCCTCCACCATCCGCCAGATAGAAGTGTTCATACGGGACGCCATCAGGCGCGCTTTGCGAATCGAGATGAGCCAAATACCAGCGAATCCAATGCTCGGCGACCTCGACGCACCCCGGTGCCTTCGCTCGAAGTAATCCGAGCACGCCAAGATTTGCGAAATAGGGACTGACGCGATGATACTGTTTGCCATCAGCACTCCTAGCGGCGACTTCGGGATGAAACTTCAAGCCGCCGTAACTGGGCAACTCAGGATTGCCAAATTGTTGAGCCCTGATCCAATCTGCGAGCAGATCGGCATCGGAAGAACGTGGAGGCTCTGCCAACGCCGCGCAGATCGAGAGAGCGAGGCAAATGGGAAGTTGTGGTAGGATTCTTTTCATGGGATAACGCGCATCAGCGCATAATACCCCCAAACGCAGAGGCTGCGTCGGCGAAAACGGCGAGCAACCGGCGTGACGCTTGGAGCCGTTCGCTGAGGGTAGGTGGTGTGAATGAAATCGGTAGATGGCGAGGCCGTGTTTTGGATGTCTTTTGAGGGAACTGGAAAACCACCCACTCCACCAGAAGACGATCCGCCGCAGGCCCGTGCACTGGCAGTGGAGCTACTCCCCTGACGCCGACTCCGGATGCCTGTTTTCGGAAGGCGGGGTCAGATTGAGGGTTTCGTTCATTTGTCCCAAAAAGGGTGGAGGTATCGAACCTCAAGCTCATATCGCTTGCGAAGCGGTTGACGCAAACCTCGCCTCAAAGCTCCGCAATCTTCACATTCCGATACTCACACTTCATCTCGACGCCGGGGTGGATTTGCAGACCTAACGGAGCAGGGCCGGAAAATTTTGGGTCGGTGTATTCGGAGGCTTTCTGGCCGTTGATCCAGCAGGTGAAAGTGTCGCCTTTGGCCTGGATGCGGAAGGTGTTCCATTCGCCTTCGGGTTTCATGAGGATCTTGGCTTCCTTGGCCTGGCCGGACTCGGGATAGGCGGGTTTGCCGCCGGTGTAGAAGGAGCCGGACATATCGACTTTTAGGCTGCCGGAAATGCCGAGCTGGAGCTGGAGGTTTGGTTTCCGCATTTCGAGGCCGGTATCGACTCCGCGGGGCGGCGTGCCTTTCCAGCGCACGTCGAACTCGATCACGAAGTCGCGATACTCCTTCTCCGTCCAAAGGTAGTTACCCTTTTTCGCCGCATCGTTCTCGCCGATCAGCACGCCGCTTTCGATGCGCCAGAATTCCTTCGACCCCTCGGCTTTGAAATTGGTGAGATCCTTGCCGTTAAAAAGCGGCTCGAACTTTGGCTCGTCGGCTGAGCCATCAAAGGCGGCTGCGAGAGAGATGAACAGGGTGAGGGCGAGGAAGGAGGGTTTCATCGCAACCAAGTTGCCTGTTTCCTCCGCCGGCGGGAAGCGTGTTTTCGCCAACCTTCTCCATTGGTCCACATTTCATCCAGAGCGTGAAGGGAGACGATGATTGCGTCGCGCGCGATTTCGCCGCTACCATTCTGGCGATGAACGATCTCCGAGCCCGTATCGAATCTGCCGCGAGCGCAGGCCAGCTTCTGCCAAGCAGCGCGCAAAACATTCTGTCCATGCTCGATCGCAGCGCTTCGCCGATCGTCGAGCAGAGCATCACCGAACTCGTCGAAGGCGGGCAGTGGGCGGAACTGAATGACCGCTTTTTTAAGACGATCGCCTTTGGCACAGGCGGACTTCGTGGGCGAACGATTGGGAAAATCGTGACGGTGGCCGAGCGTGGCGAACCGCAGCCGCTCGACCGTCCGCAGCATCCGTGCGTGGGCACGAATGCGATGAATTTTTACAACATCAGCCGCGCGACGCAGGGGCTTGCGGCTTACCTGAAGGATTGGTTTTCCAAGAACAATCTGCCGGGTCGCCCGAGCATCGTGGTGGCGCATGATACGCGGCACTTCTCGCGTGATTTTACGGATCTCGTGGCGCGCGTGGCGACAGAGAATGGGTGCGATGTTTTCGTCTTCGATGGGCCGCGCTCGACGCCGCAATTGTCCTTCAGCGTGCGGTGGAAAAATGCGACGGCGGGCATCGTCATCACCGCGAGCCACAACCCGCCACATGACAACGGCTATAAGGTGTATTTCAACGAAGGCGCGCAGATCGTGGAGCCGCACGCGAGCGGGATCATCGCGCGGGTGAATGCGGTGGAGTCGGATACTTACGCGGCGGTTTCCGAGGAGGAGAAGGGTCAGCTCATCGTGCTCGGTGCGGACGCGGACGCGGCTTACATGGACCGGCTGGAAACGCTCGTGCTGGATCGCGCGCTGGTCGCGGGCGCGAAGGATTTGAAGATCGTCTTTTCCTCCATTCACGGCGTCGGCGGGATCATCACGAAGCCGATGCTGGAGCGGCTTGGCTTCCAGTATTCATCGGTGCCGGAGCAGGAGATTCAGGACGGGCGTTTCCCGACGGTGAAATCGCCGAACCCCGAGAACGCGGAGGCGCTCGCGCTCGGCATCGCGCTCGCCAAAAAGGAGAACGCGGACGTGCTGGTGGCGACGGACCCGGATTGCGATCGGATGGGCGTCGCAGTGCGAAATGAGGCGGGCGAACTGGAGTTGCTGACGGGCAATCAGATCGGCTCGCTGATGGCGTGGTATCGCGTGACGAAGCTGATCGAGCAGGGCGTGATCACGCCGAAGAACGCGAGCCATTGCGTGATCGTGAAAACTTTTGTGACGACCGATCTGCAACGCGCGATCGCCGAAAAGAACGGGCTGCGCTGCGTGGAGACGCTCACGGGTTTCAAATACATCGGCGCGAAGCTCGGCAAGTATGAGAAGCATTTGCCCGAGGCGATGCGGATGGGCTACCGGATGCAGCCGGAGAGCCGGACGCGCGAATTGCGGCTGGAGCTTTCGAGCTACTACGTGTGTGGCGGCGAGGAAAGCTACGGCTACAGCGCGGCGGATTTTGTGCGCGACAAGGATGGCAACGGCTCGGTCGTCGTCTTCGCGGAAGTGGCCGCGTATGCGAAATCGCGCGGGCTCACGCTCACCGCGCTGCTGGACGAGATCTTTGCGGAATACGGCTTCTACTTTGAGAAGAACGGGACGCTCACTTTCGAGGGCGCGGAAGGTGCGGCACAAATCTCCGCGCTCGCTGCTTCGTATGCGGATCATCCTCCGAAAGAGATTCTCGGCGTGGCCGTGACGGGCACGCGCAACTTCGCCGCGGAGACTTTGCACGACAGCGAGGGCGACGAAATTCCGAAGGAGAAAATGCTGATGATCGACCTCGCCGACGGACGCCGCATCGCCGTCCGCCCGAGCGGCACAGAGCCGAAAATCAAATTCTATATGTTCGCGCAAAGCCTCCCCGCACCCGGCACACGCTTCACCGCCGCGCAGCTCGCGGAGATCAAGGCCGGCGTGAAATCATCCATCGACGCCGTGTGGGAATGGGCTCAAAAAGACGCCGCGCAAAGATTGGGATTATAAACGATTATGGACATTAGTTTGGACGGTGGAGAAATCACGGTGCTCAAAGCGCTCGGCCTCGGCGGTAGCGAGGTCGATGGCGAATCGCTGCTAACCCGAGTCGCGCCGATGGACGCCGCCGAAGTGATCGACACGCTGAAGGGCCTCGTGATGCTCGGCTACGTGTCCGCCGACAACAGCTCCTTTCACGCGCTGGAGGAGATGAAGAAGATGAGCTTCCACGTGAACTCCGGCTACACGAAAGACCTCAAGGAAGCGCTCGATCCGCAGCCGCAAAAGCAGAAGAGCAAGCGCGTGCGGCGGGAGTGATGGGATTTCAGTTTGTCGATTTCTGATTTCAGATTGAAAGCGGTCTGGCCCTGGCTCGCCGCGGCATCGAGCGGCGCGCTGCTCACGCTATGTTTCGCTCCGTGGAATATCACGCCGGTCGTCTGGGTCGCGCTGACGCCGCTGATCTGCGCGGTCTGGTTTTCGCGGGAAAGCGGTCGGCGACCGGGATTGCACGCGGCGTTTCTTGGGTATGTCGCCGGGCTCGTGTTTTTCACCGCGGTCTTCTATTGGCTCGGCGCGCTCGCACCGCTTTTTGAGGAGCCGTGGCTCTACGCGCTACCGTTCCTGCTCGCGCTGATCTTCGGATTCTACTTCGCCTTCTGGGCCTGGTTCCTCGCGCGCATCCTCGCACCCGATCCCGAGCGGCGGATGTTTCGGAATTCGTGGAGCAATCTCGCGACGGGCGCGCTCGCCGCGACGGCGTGGATTACCCACGAATGGGTGCGCGGCTGGCTGTTCAGCGGCTTCGGCTGGAACAATCTCGGCGTCGCCCTCCACGCCGATCTTCCCATGATCCAGATCGCCGCCCTCACTGGCGTCGCCGGCCTGTCGTGGCTCATCGCGTTTGTGAATGTGATGATCGTCATCATCATCCGCCGCATCCTCGGCGAACTCGGCCCGCAGTTCGCGAAACGCATCCGCTGGGAGTTCAGCATCAGCGTCGCGCTCGTCGTGTGCGTCTTCACATATGGCGTGCGCTCGTTGCTGGAAAAAGCGCCCGAGTCCATCCCGCTGCGGGTCACCGCCGTGCAACCGAACGTCCCGCAGACGTTGAAATTTTCCGCCGACGGCGAGGATGAAATCTTCGAGCAAGTCGGAAAACTCACCCAACTCGCCATCGCCGCGAACAGCCCGGATCTCCTGCTCTGGCCTGAATCCGCGACGCCGCGCGGCATGTATGCCGATGACTTGAACTACCGCTTCGTGATGGATCACGCGAAGGAAATCAGCGGCGGTTTCCTGCTTGGCACCGTCGAGGATGACCCCGAGCACGGCGTCTCTTACAACGCCGCCAAACTCTTCACCGATCGCGGTGAAACCGAGCAGACGTATCACAAGATGCACCTCGTCCCGTACGGCGAATATCTGCCGATGCGCCCGCTCCTCGGCCCCATCGTCGGCGAACTCGTGCCTGGAGATTTCGCGCACGGTAAAGAGCCGGTCGTCTTCCATCTCCCCTCGCC
>JANLQB010000123.1:0-3890 GCA_031367565.1 Verrucomicrobiota bacterium | reverse complement strand
GGCGCGGGGAAAGTGCCGATCGAGAGATCCATGTAGCGATCGTATTTCCCGTCCTTCACGTCTTTGAGGAAGTGTTTGATGACGGGAGTCGGGATCATGTAGCCGACGTTCTGCGCGACGTCGCCGCTGTAGCCTTGGAAGGCGACGCCGACGACTTTTCCATCCTGCAAAACCGGGCCGCCGCTGTTTCCGGGGTTAATCGCCGCGTCGATCTGCACGGTCAGGTGCGAATCCACGACGGAGTGCGAGTAAGTGCGAAAATCCACGCGCGAAACGACGCCCTGCGTGACGCTCATCCGCTCGCCGCCGATGGGATAGCCAAAGACGGAGACGGTGGATTCGAGTTCGGGGATACCGCCGATGGCGAGTGGCTTGGTGTATTTGAAAAACTCGGGATCTTCGACCTTCAGCAGAGCGAGATCGCAGTCGTGCGCGATGTGTTCGACGGTGGCGATGTACTTCTTGGGATCGTTCTCCTTTTCCAGCGTGATAAAGCGGGCATTGCTGACAACATGGGCATTTGTGACGAGGCGATCGCCTTCCACGACCCAGCCGGTGCCGGAGCCGCCGCCGCTATTTCCCGGGAGCCACGGGATGCGGTAGTTCGCTTCCTGCGCGGTGACGTTGATGCGGGCGACGCTCTTCTTTAGCTCGTTCGGCTGCGCGAAAGCCGAGACTGAGGCGAGGAGGGCGGGAACGATGACTAGCCAGGTGCGTTGGGCCATGAGGCGGGAAGATGAGCAGGCCCCGCGTCGCTGTCCAGTGTCGCGGAGGAAATTCAGGGGTGGGGGATGATCGACGGAAATAGTCGCGCCTGAAGCAGGACAAGGACGCCGACGAGGAGAGCGAGCGCGAGGCTGTGCCAGAAGACGGCGCGGAGAATGGTGCCGGCGCTCGGACTGTCGGGGTGGCCGCCAGTGGCGACGCTGGCGACGACGATGCTTTGGGCGTCGATCATTTTGCCCATCACGCCGCCGGAGCTGTTCGCGGCGGCAGTGAGGATCGGGGAGATGCCGAGTTGTTCGGCGGTGACTTTTTGGAGGTTGCCGAAGAGGACATTTGAAGAGGTGTCGCTGCCGGTGAGCGCGACGCCGAGCCAGCCGAGGAGCGGGGAAAAGAAGGGGAACCACGAGCCGGTGTTCGCGAGCGCGAGGCCGAGCGTGGTATCGGTGCCCGAAAAGCGCGTGGTGTAGCCGAGCGCGAGCATGAGCATGATGGTGAGCAGCGAAACGCGGACGCGCCAGACGACGCGGGCGTAGATGCGCGCGAGGGCTCCGAGTTTCACGCCGAGCAGGAGGCCGGCGGAGATTCCGGCGAAAAGGAGCGCGGTGCCAGTGGCGGCGAGCAGCTCGAATTTGAAGATCGCAGGCTCCGGCGAGGCGACCGGCGCGACGGGCGGCACGCGGATGACGGCTTCGTGCAGGAGCGGGACCGCGTGTTTCCACGGGGCGAGGGCGATGAGCTGCGCCTTGATCGGGGCGATGGTCCATGTCGCGACGAAGAGGGAAAGCATCAGCCACGGAAGCCATGCGCGGAAAACTGCGGCCTTTGTCTGATGGCGGCGAACATTGGCGGAGTTCGTGGGCTTCCACCCGCGCAGCAGCACCACGAGCGCGATCATCGACGCAATCGCGCTCGCCAGATCCACCAGCCACGGTCCGTGGAAATTGCTCACCGCAAATTGCGTCACCGCAAAACTTGCGCCGCATACGAAACACGCGGGCCACACTTCCAACATTCCCCGCCACCCGACCTGCGCGGCGACGAGCCAGAAGGGGACGATGAGCGAAAACACGGGCAACTGCCGCCCGACCATCGCGCTGAGTGCGTGCAGATCGAGCCCGGTCACGGTGTGCAAAGTCGTGATCGGAATCCCGAGCGATCCGAATGCGACCGGCGCGGTATTGCCGATCAGCGCGAGCTTCGCGGCTTCGAGCGGTTTGAAACCGAGGCCGATGAGCATCGCGCCCGTGATGGCAACGGGCGCACCAAATCCCGCGCAACCTTCGATGAACGCGCCAAAGCAAAACGCGACGAGCAGCGCCTGAATCCGCCGATCGCCCGCCAGCCCGGCGATCTGCTCTTTCAACACCTCGAACTGCCCAGTCTCCACGGAAAGCTGATAGATGAAAATCGCGTTCAGCACGATCCACCCGATCGGAAAAAGTCCGAACACCGCGCCATAGCCTGCCGAGGCGAGCACGAGTCCGGCGGGCATTTTGTAAATGAAGAGCGCGACCGCCGCCGCCGTCGCGAGCCCTGCCAGCGCCGCGAGGTGTGCGCGGACGTGCCACACGCCGAGCAGCGCGAGCAGCACGACGACCGGCAGCGCGGCGACGAGGGCAGACGGGACGATGCCGCCGAGCGGAGTGTAATTCTGGGACCACATGGGAGGTAGAAATCCCAAGCTCCAGATTCCAAAATCCAAAGTCGAGAGCGCCCTCTCCGACTTTGCTCTTTAGCCTTTCGCCTTTGGTCTTTAGACGTGCCCGATGCTCCGCCTCTCCCGCACCGAATTTCTCCTCTTCCTCGCGTGCTTCTTCGCGTTCGCGTATTTCAATCAAGGCGGCGGCTGGAACCAAAACTCGCGCTTCGCCGAAGTCCGCGCGATGGCCGAGGAGGGCCGTTTCGCGATCGACGATTTCCTCGTCTATGTCGGCGATCCTGCGACGAACGATCTCTTCCGCGCGCCGGTCGATCACGCCGAATACGACTTCGACGGCAAGCGCCACGCGCTGTGTTGGGTCGATCCCGAGTGGACTTTTTTCCCGATCAGCGGAAAGCCCGCGAAAACGCCGGGCATAACCGACGAGCCGATGCACATGGTCTGCGCCTCTGGCGACGTTTCCTACGTGCCGAAGACCGGCCATTTTCATCCGAACAAACCGCCCGGCACGTCCTTCCTCGCGCTGCCCGCCTACTGGACCATTTTCAAAATCGAGCACGCGTTCGGCATCAATCCTGATCACTGGTGGACGCTCACCGTGAACGCGTGGCTCACCACGATTTTCAGTGTCGGACTGCTCTCCGCGCTTGGCTGCGTCTTGTTTTACCGGCTCGCGTGCGATTTCTCCGGTGGAGAAAAACGGGCGGCGCTGCTCGCCACCTTCGCGCTCGCGTTCGGCACCACGTTCCTCCCGTTCGGCACGATTCTCTTCGATCATAATCTCACCGCCGTCCTCCTCGTCGCGAGTTTCTACTGGCTGCGCCACACGCCGCGTCCGGCGCTTGCTGGATTCTGCGCGGGCTTTGCCGTCGTCACCAATTACGTCGCGGGTGGAGCCGTCATCGCGCTCGGTCTTTACGCGCTGCTCGCAGGCGGCGTGCGGTGGCGGCGCGCGATCCTTTATTCGCTCGGTGGCCTGCTCCCCGCCGCGCTGCTCGGCTATTATCATTACGTGAATTTCGGCTCGCCCCTCGCGCTGAATAACGACTTCCAAAACCCGCTCTTCAAAGATCCCAGCGGCTCGCTCGGCATGTTCGGGATGCCGAATCCGTACGTCGGCGCGCTGCTCCTCGTCTCGCCGTATCGCGGCGTCTTCTGGCTCGCGCCCGTCCTGCTCCTCGGCCTGTGGGGAATCATCCGCTGGCTGCTGGAGCGCAAGCTCGTCCCCGAAGCGCGCCTGTGCCTCGCGATCTTCGGTTTCTTCTTCCTCGTGAACATGAGCTTCAACGGCTACCACGGGGGCTTCGCCGCCGGCCCGCGCTACCTCGTCCCCGGCCTGCCATTCCTCGCGCTCCCGCTCGTCGTCGCTTTCGTCCGGTGGAAAAAAATCGCGCTCGCCGCGCTCACCGTTTCCATCGCGCAACAATTCCTCCTCACCGCGACCGACGCGCAAAATTCCCTCGCCGTCGGAGGCCACGCGCGTCTCGACGATCACTGGCGCGAC
>JANLQB010000927.1:0-1672 GCA_031367565.1 Verrucomicrobiota bacterium | reverse complement strand
CACGAAGGCGCAAATCCTGGAGAGCTATCTCGATCTCGCGCCGTATGGCGGGAACATCGAAGGCGTGGGCGCGGCGAGTCTGCTCTACTTCGGCAAGCAACCCGCCGGGCTCACGCGGCATGAGGCGGTCGCCTTGAGCGTGGTGCCGCAGAGTCCCACGCGCCGGACACCGCGCGCGGACACGGCCAACGGCGCGTTGCTGGTGGCGTCGAAGCGGCTGGCCCGGCGCTTCGAGTCGGGGGGCGGATTTGAAGTCGGGGAGTTTCACGTCCGCTCGCCGCGGGAACGCGAATTCTTCGCGCCCCACTTTGTCCTGCGCGTGATCGACCGGCATCCGGCGCAGCGGGAAATCGCGACAACGCTCGACCGCGATTTGCAGCGGCTCGTCGAGCGGCGGATCGCGGCCTACGTCGAAGCGAACCGCCGGCTCGGTGTGGCGAATGCGGCGGCGATGCTCGTCGATTTCCGCAGTATGGAAGTGCTCGCGCAGGCGGGGTCGGCGGATTTTTTCGACGAGACGATCTCGGGTCAGGTCGATGGCACGCGCAGCCGGCGCTCGCCGGGTTCGACGCTCAAGCCGTTCATCTACGCGGCCGCGATTGACCAGGGGTTTATCCATCCGCTGACCATGCTCGCCGATGCACCGCGCCGTTTCGGCGGCTACAACCCGGAGAATTTCGACGGCGAATTCGCCGGGCCGATCAAGGCGACCGAGGCGCTCGCGCGCAGCCGCAATGTCCCCGCCGTGGCGCTCGCCGCACAGCTCGCGCATCCGACTTTCTACGACTTCCTGAAACGCGGCGGCGTGGCCCTGCCGCGCGAGGAATCATTTTACGGCCTCGCCCTACCGCTCGGCGGCGGCGAGGTGACGATGGAGGAACTCGTGCGCCTCTACGCCGCGCTCGCCAATGGCGGACGACTGCGCGCTTTGCAGCGCACGCTGCCGCTCGCGAACGATACGGGCACGCGATTGATCAGCCCGGAGGCCGCGTTTCTCACGCTCGAAATGCTCGGCCATGTGCCGCGTCCCGGCCTCGGCAGCGAGGCGGGGAGCGAGGGCGTGTCTTGGAAGACGGGGACGTCGATGGGTTTTCGCGATGCGTGGTCGGTCGCGGTTTTCGATCACTACGTGCTCGCGGTATGGGTGGGAAATTTCGACGGGCATCGCAACGCCGTGTTTGTCGGTCGCACCTGCGCGGGGCCGCTGCTTTTCCAAATGATCGACGCGCTGCGCACCGCGGGCCGCGCGTGTCTGCGCCCGCTCGCGCCGCCGCCGGGCGCGAATCTTCAGCAGGTCGAGTTTTGCGCCACCACCGGCCAGCTCCCGACGGCGTGCTGCACGCATCGCGTGACCGGCTGGTTCGTCCCCGGCATTTCGCCAATCACCCCGTGTGAGGTGCATCGCGAAGTGCGCGTGGATGTGGAAAGCGGACTGCGCGTTTCGACCGATGACGGGACGCGCGAGTTGCGCCACGAGGTGTATGAGTTCTGGCCGTCGGATCTGCTCGCGCTGTTTGAAAAGGCGGGGCTGCCGCGCCGCCGTCCGCCGCCCTTCGCGCCCGGCTCCGGCGTGGAGACGAGCGCCCGCTCGGGCAAGCCGCCGCAGATTGTTTCGCCAGCCAACGGGCAGGTGTACGCGGTGCGCGCGGGCGACGAGGTGAACGGCACGATC
>JANLQB010000906.1:0-7200 GCA_031367565.1 Verrucomicrobiota bacterium | reverse complement strand
TTTGTCCGTCGAAAATTTTCACCGTAGTGGTGAGCTGGGCATCTATGGAAAGCGCGCAGAACTCATTCGCGGCATCGTTTTTGACAAGCTCCCCATGACGCCCCTGCACCGCAAACTCAACAAACGGCTCTACGACTTTTTACAGGATTTGGCGCTGCCGGGTTTCGTGGTTTTCCAAGAGTCCCCGATGACCCTGCGCGACTCCGAGCCGCTGCCCGACATTTCCGTCGTGACCGGACAGGATGCGGATTTCGATGCGCGGCATCCTTCCACGGCGGAGATGGTGATCGAAGTGGCAGTTTCCAGCGTCGCGCTCGATCGGGAAAACGCGGCGCTTTTCGCGGAAGCGGGCGTGAAGGAATACTGGATCGTGCTCGGGTCGAAGCGGCAGGTGGAAGTCTATCGCCAGCCGGAAGCGGGCGAGTATCGTGAGCGGCTGATTTACGCGGGTGAAGATCATCTCGAATGCGGATCGATCCCTGCGATCCGGCTGTCTCTTCCGACGCTGTTTGCGTAGCCGGCTTCGCTGCCGATCCCGCAGCAGGGAAAAGAGCGCGCGTGAATCTCCCGGAACGCGTTACGCGGGAGCAGAGCGAGATTCTAAAAGCGACCCCTCTTCTACAGGAGGATATCCCTTCATTTTTGGAGACTACCCTGATAGGTAGGCATCTTCGCGTAAACCAACTGAATGACCGATCCAGTTACAGCCGCAATTATCACTACCAGCGGGGCGATCGTCGTCGGGCTGGTGACCGCATTCGTGCACTTGCGGAAGGCCCACAATGCAAGCCGGACCACGCCGAATACGTTGCCGACGGAGGCCACCACGAATACAAGCCAAATTCAGGCCCGCATTTCGGATGAGTCCTCCCACCCGCAAATGATCGAGCGAGCACAGCAACTCGAAACAACAAAAACCGAACGCGCGCCGACGAAACTCGAACTCGTCAACGCCGCGCGTTCTCAGGGTCGCCGAGTCTGCGGTTGCACAGAGACGGGAGAAATTATGCTGCTCAAGCGACTTGGACTTACCAACGATCACAGATGGGAGTGTCCCCACTGCAAACGCCGAGAAAAGGCAGATGATGTTCCACCTCACCAACGCCAATGACCAATCGCATTGGTGGTGCATCTGTCTCTCCATCCTCTTCGTCAGGCGGTCACTCACGCAAACCCGAAAAAAATGAAACCCCATGAAGCTCTCCACTCTCATCTTGATCGGGCTGCTCTCGATCATCGCCTGGCCAAAACTGCGCGAACTGACTAACCTTACAATTCCATCAGATAAGCTCGCTGCCAGCGAGGCATCCGCGGCGACGACAACTCCGCCGCCAGCGCCGAAGAAAGAAGAGGCGACGGATGCTGCGCGAAAATTTGAGGTTATCGTTCAGCAGATTGTCCCTGGCGGAGGAATTGGAGTTGCGGCGTTTTATGACTGGCCTCCAAGCGTCGAAACGCACCCAGAGGGACTTGGCTATCCAAAGAGTCGACGCAAGCAGGCGGGCCGTATTTTTGTCGCCGGACTTCCCGGTGGACTGGTTGACGGAAACCAGTGGAAAGGCTGGCTCGAACCCGATGGCACGACGACCTATACCGCCGTGAGCGGCGCATATACAACGGTGTCCGCCTACCACGTCGTGCCTGCTCCAAAAGACCCGCTACACAAGCAAGGCGACTGGATGCTCCGCGGCGGTTACGACAATCCGTTGAGTCCGCCGAGCCGACGGTATTGAGTATGAAACCACTTCCAAATGCCGTCAACGCTCTTGCCGAACAAGCCAAGACATTCGGACGGGCTGGATCATCGCTATAAAGTCGTGCCGCGCGAAAGAGCGCGCCCATCGCGCATCCCATGAGCAACACTGAAATCCCCACCCGCACCCCGCTTCGGAGCTGGGCGCTGGAATTTGCCCGACGCTGGAACGCGGGCGTCTCGTCAGTCTTCGTGCTGCACGGAAATATTCACGATGTCTTCGCGGTGCCCGAGGGAGCGAAGTCCGGCTACGCGCCGCTGAAGACTTTCCTCACGCGCCGGTTTTTCACCGAGCGCGAGTGGATGCTTTTTTACGACATCGGCGATGGGCTGAGCTTCGGCTCGCCGGAGATGCAGCATGAGTTTTTTGAGTGGCTCGCGGTGTTCGATCGCGTCGAGGGGACGCATTTTTCGCAGACCGGACCGCCGCGCGAGTTCACGAAACTCGCGCCACTGCTGCGCCGCTTTTTCATGCGCGCGGCGGAGGCCGGCACCCCGAGCGCGCATGGTGTGACGCTGATCGTTGATTACCCGGAAAAGATTATCCCGGCTGGCGAAGGTGGCGGGAGCGTGGAGGAGCGGATGGCGCTGGTGACGCTGCTGAAGTGGGCGTCTTCGCAGGATATTCGCCGGCTGGATGTCGGCGTGATTTTGGTGACGGAATCCGCGCAGGAATTGCACGCCGATCTGCTGCGCAATCCGCACGTCGCGCAAATCCGCATCGACCTTCCCGACGTGGAAGATCGCGCCGCTTTCATCCACCACGAACTCGATCCCACGCAGAGCGATCTCGATGAGGCGACACTGGTCGCGCGGACTTCAGGGCTTAATTTGCTGCGTGTCCGCCAGCTCCTCGCCGAGGCGGTGAACAACGGGCGGCGTGTCACGCATGAGCACGTCACCGGCGGGAAAAAGCGGCTCATCGAGGAATACTGCCAGGGCCTCGTGCGCTTCAAAGATCCGAAGCCCGGCGTCTCGCTGGATCTCGTGGCCACGCACGAAGCGGCGAAGAAAAAGCTACGCGAACTCGCGTGGCTCATCCGCAACGCGAAGAACGACGTGCTCGAACGCGGTATCCTCGTGCCGGGCCGCGTCGGCGTGGGGAAAAGTTTTCTCATCGACTGCTTCGCGAGCGAGTGTGGCCTGCCGGTGATGGAACTCGGTGAGTTCCGCAGCAAATGGGTCGGCGACACCGAGCGGCAGCAGGCACGCATCCTCGCCACGGTGCGCGCGCTCGGGCCGGTGATCGTCGTGGTGGATGAGGCGGATGCCGTTTTCGGCAATCGCAGTGAAGGCGGCGACAGCGGCGTTTCCAGCCGCGTGTTTGCGGCGTTCGCGGCGCATCTTGGCGATTCCAGTTTGCGCGGGCGCGAACTTTGGGTGGCGATGACTTCGCGCCCGGATTTGCTCGCGATCGACATGAAACGCCAAGGCCGCTTCGGCCTCGCGCTCCCGCTTTTCCCCGCGCAAACGCCGGACGACGTGGTGCGCATGTTCGACGTGGTCGCGAAGACCAAAAAAATCACGCTCCCCGAACCGCTGCTCGCCTTCGCCCGCGCCCAACTTGGAAACCGCCCGCTCACCGGCAGCGACGTCGAAGCGATCGTGATGCGCACAAAAGAACGAGCCGTCCTCGCCGAGCGCGACGCCGATTTGCAACTCGGCGACCTGGAAGAAGCCGTGAACTCCTTCATCGACCCGCTCGACGCTGAACTCCTGCGCCTGCAAGAGCTGGCCGCGATCCTTTCCTGCTCGGACAAACGCTACCTGCCCGAATCCAAACGCGATCTCAACCGCGACGACCTCGCGGCGGAGTTCGCGCATTTGAAGCGGCGGTTTTAGCGGTTGAGCACGGCGGCACAGGCGGACGGAGAGTCGGATCAAGCGTCCGTGTCTTTGTGAAAGGTGGCATTTTACCCACGCGCAAAAAAACGCCGCCCCGCTTTTGGCAGGACGGCGTTTCGATGAATTGACTGAAGTCGAACGCGGTTACTTGGTCGGGACCGTCGCGATCGTTTGCAGGATGCGGCCTGCGATGGCGTATGGGTCGCCTTGCGAGTTTGGGCGGCGATCTTCGAGGTAGCCCTTGTAGCCGCTGTTCACGAAGCTGTGCGGGACGCGCACGGAGGCACCGCGGTTCGCGATGCCATAGTTGAATTTGTCGATCGATTGCGTCTCGTGGAGGCCGGTGAGACGCAGGTGATTGTCCGGGCCATAGACGGCGATGTGTTCGTTTTTGTATTTGTCGAACGCGGCCATGAGGGCTTCGAAGTATTCTTTTCCGCCGACGGTGCGCATGTATTCGGTGGAGAAGTTGGAGTGCATGCCGGAGCCGTTCCAGTCCACGTCGAGGCCGAGCGGCTTGCAGTGGTAGTTCACGGTCACGCCGTATTTTTCGGTGAGGCGGTTCAGGAGATAGCGGGCAACCCACATTTCGTCGGCGGCGCGTTTGGAGCCTTTGCCGAAGATCTGGAATTCCCACTGGCCCTTGGCCACTTCGGCGTTGATGCCTTCGTGGTTGATGCCGGCATCGAGGCAGAGGTCGAGGTGTGTGTCCACGATCTCACGGGCGACGTCGCCGACGTTTTCGTAGCCGACGCCGGTGTAGTATTTGCCCTGCGGATAGGGGTAACCGTCGGATGGGAAACCGAGGGGCTTGCCGTCTTGGTAAAGGAAGTATTCCTGCTCGAAACCGAACCATGTCCCAACATCATCAGGGATGGTGGCGCGGGTGTTCGTCGGATGCGGGGTGCCGTCGGGCATCATGACTTCGCACATGACGAGGACGCCGTTCTTTTTCGTGCTGTCCGGGAAAACGGCGACGGGTTTCAGCACGCAATCGGAGCTGTGGCCTTCGGCTTGGCGGGTCGAGCTGCCGTCAAAACCCCAGAGCGGGAGTTCTTCGAGCTTGGGGAAGCTGTCGAATTCTTTGACTTGGGTTTTTCCGCGGAGGTTGGCGACGGGCGTGTAGCCGTCGAGCCAGAGGTATTCCAGTTTGTACTTCGCCATGGTGTTTGTGTGATGGTGTTTGTTTTTGAGCAGTGTGCGCTTATTTCCACCGCTCGGATTGTGTTTGTTACTCTGTAGCCCCCGTAAAAGGGGTGCGAGGGCGCACCTTTAGCAACGGCGATGCCAAATGGAAAAGTTGAAAGTTGAAAGTTGAAAGCCGAGCGTCGCTACTCGTCGTCCGTCACGATCCAGTTTGGCGCGTCGCCCGGCTGTCCGCTTTCTGTTTTCAACTTTCAACTTTTCCACCAAATGCCCGTCGTCAAAGACACCCTGCGAGCGACTGTCCGCGTTGGATACGATGGTCGCGTCACGAAGATTTTCCGCGGTCCGAAGGCGGATGAACGTTTCACCAACGAGGTGAAGGTGCTGCGGCATCTGGAGGCGCGCGCGTGTCCGTTCGTGCCGAAGCTGCTGGAGGCCGACGCTGAACAGCTCCGGCTGGTGACTTCCAATTGCGGCACCCGCGTGGATCATCTCGACGAAGCGCGGACGCGCGAGCTTTTCGCGGAGCTGGAACTCTACGGCATCCGCCACGAGGACGCGGAAGTCCGCAACGTCACGTATCGAAATACCGACGGGCGCTTTTGCCTCATCGACTTTGAATTCGCCACGATCCTCCCCGGCTTTGAAACACCCCCCGCATGAACGAGCCCGCCGTTTCCCCCGCTGAGCAATACCTCCGCTGGTCCGGCTGGACCGATCGCGGCAAGGTCCGCAAGAACAACGAGGATGCATTCCTCGGCCTGCAATTCGACGCGCAAGACGTGCGGCATCTCGGAAAATTCGGCGAAGGATCGACCGGGCGGGAAGACTACGTTTTTGCCGTGAGCGACGGGATGGGCGGGGCGCAGGCGGGGGAGTTTGCGAGCAAGATCACGGTGGAAAAAGTGACGCGCTTGCTGCCGAGTTCCTATCGACAGGCGGCGGCCGGGCTCGATGCCGGCATCGACGATGTGCTCACGGAGCTGTTCGATCAAATCCACCGCGCACTCAGTTTTCTCGGCGATAGCTACGCCGAATGCTCCGGCATGGGCGCGACGCTGAGCCTGTGCTGGTTCACGCCGCAGCGGATGTTCTTCGCGCACATCGGCGACAGCCGGATCTACTATCTCCCGGCTCAGGGCGGCGGGATGCGGCAGCTCACCGAGGACGACACGTACGTCGGCTGGCTTTTCCGAAACGGGAAACTCAACGAGCGAGAGGCGCGCACCCATCCGCGGAAGAACGTCCTGCAAAAGGCGCTCGGCGCGGGAAACCAGTTCGTCACGCCGCAAGTCGGCGCGGTTCTCTATGAGCCCGGCGACCGCTTTCTCCTCTGCACGGATGGCGTGATCGACGGCTTCCGCGACGAGCTGCTGCTCGAACAAATGAACTCTCCCGCCGACGCACTAGGAAAAAGCACCGCGCACGCCCTCGTCGAATCCGCCGTGCAAGCGAGCGGTCGCGATAACACGACGGCGCTGGTGGTCGAGGTGGTTTAGATTCAAAATCTGACCAAAAAACCGCAGATCGACGCAGATAACTACGGAGCCGCTCGCGTCTGAAAAACCTCCGAATCCGCGGTCATCGGCGTCGATCTGCGGTTTGAAAAATCTCGCGCCTCAGACCGCCTTGTCGCCGACTTCCTCGGTGCGAATCCGCACTGCGTGTTCCACCGGCAGGACGAACACTTTGCCATCGCCGATCTTCCCCGTCTTCGCCGCCGCCACGATCGCGGCGATGGCTTTTTCCGTCACCTCGTCGGACGTCACGATCTCGATCTTCACCTTTGGCAGAAAATCGACGGTGTATTCCGAGCCGCGGTAAATCTCGGTGTGCCCTTTCTGCCGTCCGAATCCTTTCACCTCCGTCACCGTCATCCCTTCCACGCCGATTTCGGCCAGGGCGTCTTTCACTTCTTCGAGTTTGAATGGTTTGATGATCGCTTCGATTTTTTTCATGTAATTTTGGTAGGGTGGTTGCCGCTGGATTGCGCCAGCGAGGGTGATTGCGGGCACCGCTTTTCTCGGGAAAATTGATGCGCCGCCCGTTTAGCACCGGGCGTGCCATTGGCCTACACGGACCCCGCTTTACCGAGAAGCGGAAAGCGCCAAGCGCTTCATCCTGCGCGAGCCTTCCCGCTGGGCTTCGCTGTGAATGCTGACGTGCAGTTCCAGATGAACGCGAAGTAACCGCACGCACCGCGGGTGAAAACTCAGACGCCGCGTTCGTCGATTGACGGGCGCGGCGTCTTTGCGTTGCATCTCCGCGGGCAAGCGCTCCAAGCCGGCAAACACGCGGACCTCGGTTCGTGCGGATGCCTCTCCGGGGTTACCCCAGGGAAAAGAGTCAGCGCCACATTTCATCGCGCGAGCTTCACTGCGCCACACCGCAGAACGGCTCGCGCACTACCAGTCGCGTTGGAGCGCTTGCCTCTCTTTTTACATGGATCGAAACCC
>JANLQB010000857.1:0-2679 GCA_031367565.1 Verrucomicrobiota bacterium | reverse complement strand
GCCGCTTCCTGTTCGAGCACCGGCATCTTTTCCGCCGCCGCTTTCGTGATCTCCGGCGCGAGCTCCGGCACATCGAGCGTGCGCTGAAAAGCATCCGTCAAAGCCAGCTCGCGAATGAACGCGCGCGTGTCGAATTTCATCGCCGCGATTTGTTCCCCGAGCAGATCGAGCAGCGCCGGATTCGCGGACGGATTCGCCGAGTGCTGCAAGTCCAGCGGCTCCACCAGCCCCCGCCCGAAGACCAAGGCCCAAAGCCGGTTCGCGATGTTCCGACGAAACGCCGGATGATGCCCATCGCCCAGCGCAGCGGCGAGTAGAGCGCGCCGGCTTTCCTTCGGAATCGGTCGCACGTTCGCATCCTTCGGATTCGGCGCGACCACCCACTCGCCGGACGGCGGCTCCGCGACTTCCGCCTCGCCGGGCAGGCGCGGTTTCGTCTCGCCGCCGACCTTGGTAAAAACGGAAGTGTAAGTCGTCTCGCCCGCCGCCTGTTCACCCACGAAGCCCGGTTTGGCCGCATCGGGCCGGAACAAATACGTGCGGCTGAAAAACGCCTGAAGCCCCGCGTAATCGCGCTGCAAATAATCGTCGATGCGCGGGTGATTGTGACACTGCGCGCAGCCAATATCGCGTCCGAGAAAAAGCCGTGCCGCGTCCTTCGTCAGCGCATTCGGATCGGCCTGACGTTCGAGCATCCAGCGCGCGATGTGCCGCGTCTTTTCATCCCCGCCGTCTGCGGTGAGAAGCTCACGCACCAGCGCATCCCACGGCTTGTTCGCGCGGATGGATTCCTCCAGCCACTCGCGCCACGGCAACGATTTCGTGTGCTCTTCCGCGCGCCGCTCCATCAGCATCACGTCGAAACGCACCGCCATCCATTTCGCGTATTGCGGATCGGCGATCAGCGCCTCCACCAGCTTCGCGCGCTTGTCTGACGCAGCATCCGCGAGGAAAGCCCGCGCCTGCGCCGCCGTCGGGATCACCCCTTGCAGCGCGAGAGACACTCGCCGCAAATACTCCGCATCGCCCGCAATCGCCGCCTGCCCCTCCGGATGCGCCTGCGCGATGAGCGCATCGATTTTTCCATGCCACGAATCGTCCGCCCACGACGACGTGCCGACAAAACAGGCGACAGCAAACACTGCTGCGGTGAGTCGGATGGAAGTCGCGATGATCATGGGGTTTGAGCCCAGGTTAGGCTTTGTCATCGACGAGAAAGCCGGGCGCGTGCCGGATGATTAGTAGAAAAAAGCGGCCCCGCCGCGCGCCCGTTCGCTGAAGCTAAGTTTCGCCCGGCATCGTAGTTGAATTTTCACCCACACTCCACCTATGCGCATCACCCGTCGTTCCTTCCTCCGTCGCACCGCAGTCGGCTCGCTCGCCGCGGTCGCATTTCCCTCCATCGTCCGCAGCGTCAATGCGAACGGCAAACTGCAAGTCGGCGTCGTCGGCTGCAACGGGCAGGGTCTTTCCGATCTCGGCGAAATCGGTTCGCATCCCCGCGTGCAATTCGTCGGCTTCTGCGATGTCGATACGGCGCGGCTCGAACCGGCGAACAAGAAGTTCCCCGGCGTCGCCAACTTCCAGGATTTTCGCGAAATGTTTTCCAAGCTCGGCGACACGCTCGACGCCGTGCAGGTCTCCACGCCGGATCACATGCACGCCTTCATCACGCTCGATGCGATGCGGCGCGGTAAACATGTCTATTGCCAGAAACCGCTCACGCACACCGTCTGGGAATCGCGCCAGATGCGGCTCCAGGCGGAGAAGTCGAAGGTCATCACGCAGATGGGAAATCAGATCCACAGCGCGACGGAATATCGCACGGCGGTGAAGCTCATTCGCGACGGCACGATCGGGAAAATCAAAGCCGTGCATTCATGGATTGGGAATCGCGGCAACCAATTCACCGGCCTCAGCGCCGCGCCCGCCGCCGGCCCCGTGCCCGCCACGCTCGCGTGGGATTCCTGGATCGGCACCGCTCCGATGCGCGACTTTGCGCCCGAGGTGTATCACCCATTCAAATGGCGCGACTGGCAGGACTTCGGCTCCGGCGCTCTCGGCGACTTCGGCTGCCACGTCCTCGACCCCGTTTTCTCCGCGCTCGACCTCACCGCGCCGCTCACCATCCGCGTGGATTGCGAAGGCGAAAACCCTCAGACGTGGCCGAGCGTCCAGACCGTCTCCTACCAATTCCCCGGCACGCCCTTCACCGCCGATAAAAAGCTCCCCGTCACTTGGTACGACGGCGGCCGTCAGCCAGACCTCGCGCTCGCGCAAATGCCCGCCGACAAAAAACTCCCCAGCGGCGGCTCCCTCTTCATCGGAGAAGGCGGCACGCTCGTCCTCCCGCACGTCGGCATGCCCCAGCTCTATCCCGTGGAAAAATTCGCCAGCTTCAAAATCGAAAACGTCCCCGGCCTCAATCACTACCACCGCTGGGTCGATGGCGTCCTCGCCAACGAACGCACCAGCGACGGCTTCCACTACGCCGCGCCCCTCGCCGAAACCGTGCAGCTCGGAAACGTCGCCACCCGAGTCGCCGGCGCAGAGCTAGCCTGGGACGCCGCCGCGCTCCGCATCACGAATAACCCCGCCGCCGAACGCCTGCTCACGAAGCAGTATCGCGATGGGTGGAAGATCGAAGCGGTGAGTTAGCGGCGATTTTCGGGAACGCCC
>JANLQB010000886.1:0-4368 GCA_031367565.1 Verrucomicrobiota bacterium | reverse complement strand
ACTTTTCCCCATGATCCGCGCTCATTCTCTCGCCAAACAGTTCGGTTCGCTGCGCGCCGTCGATGGCATCGACCTCGACATCGCGCAGGGTGAATTTTTCGCGTTCCTCGGGCCGAATGCGGCGGGGAAAACGACAACGATCAAGATGCTCTGCGGGTTGCTTCGGCCTTCGGCGGGGACGGTGGAAATCTGCGGCGTGGATATTCAGAAAGAGCCGGAGCGCGCGAAGAGTCGGATGGCCTACGTGCCGGATTTTCCGTTCCTTTACGACAAGCTGACTTCCACGGAATTCATGCAATTCGTCGGCGATCTCTACGCGATGGACCGGCGCGTGATCGACTCGGAACGCGATGCGTTGTTCGAGCGGTTTCACCTGAATGACTATGCGCACGAGCTGACGGAAAATCTCTCGCACGGCACGCGCCAGCGCCTCGTCATCGCATCCGCGCTGCTGCACAGTCCGAGCGTGCTCATCATCGACGAACCGATGGTCGGGCTCGATCCGATGCATGCGCGGATCGTGAAAGAGGAGTTCAAAGCGCGCGCTCAAGCGGGCATGACGATCTTTCTTTCCACGCATCAGCTCAGCGTCGCGGAGGAAATCGCGGATCGCGTGGCCATCATTCATCGCGGAAAAATCATTGCGCTCGGCGAGGTGAGCGAACTGCGCGAGCAGGCGAGTGAAGTCGGTGGATTGGAAAAGGTTTTCCTTTCGCTCATCGACGCCGAGGAACACCTCCGCGAACGCTCCGCAGCGGTCAGCGAACCTCTTTCCTGACCATGTTTGAACTGCTGAAAACCGATGCCACGTCCTCCGCGCGGCGCGGAAGAATCACCACCGCGCATGGCGTGATCGAGACGCCGATCTTCATGCCCGTCGGCACCCAGGCGACGGTGAAAGCCGTGTCGCCGGATGAACTGCGGCAGCTCCATGCGCAGATCATTTTGGGGAACACCTACCACCTTTTCATCCGGCCCGGCATGGAAGTGATCAAACATTTCGGCGGGCTGCATCGCTTCATGAATTGGGACGGGCCGATCCTCACGGACTCGGGTGGCTTCCAGGTTTTCAGCCTCGCGAAGCTGCGCAAGATCACGGAGGAAGGTGTGCATTTTCAAAGCCATCTCGACGGTGCGCCGTGCTTCATCGGGCCGGAGACGGCGATGGAAATCCAGGCCACCCTCGGCTCGGACATCTGCATGCTTTTCGACGAGTGCCCGCCGTATCCTTGTGAATACGATTACGCTGCGCAGAGCTGGGATCGCACGCTGCGCTGGGCCAAGCGGTGCAAGGCGGTGCCAACGCCGGGGATGAAGTTTGGCATCGTGCAAGGCGCGACTTTTCCCGAGCTGCGGCGGCAAAGCGCGGAGTCGCTGGTGCAAGTGGGCTTCGATGGATACGCGATCGGCGGCGTGTCCGTCGGCGAGCCGGAGACGGAGATGATCGCGGCCATCGACCACGCCGTGCCCTTTCTCCCGCAGGATCGTCCGCGCTACGCGATGGGCCTCGGCACGCCGCCGCAGATGGTCGAGATGATCGCGCGCGGCGTGGATATGTTCGACTGCGTGCTGCCCACGCGCATCGCGCGAAACGGGACGGCGTTCACTTCGCGCGGCACGATCAATCTGAAGAACGCGCAATACCGGCTCGACGATCAGCCGATCGAACGCGACTGGGAATTTCCCGGCTGCCTGCCGTTCACGCGTGGCTACCTGCGGCATCTCATCAAGTCCGAGGAAATCCTCGGCCTGCGCCTCGTCACGCTGCACAATCTGCACTTCTATCTGGAGCTGATGCGGCGCATCCGCGCGGCGATTGAGGCCGGGACGTTTGCGGAGTTTCGGCGGGAATTCGTCGCGGGCTATCGCAAGGCGGGACCGGCCGAGTAGCGGCTTGCGATCTTCGTTTTGCGTCCGATGAAAATGGAGAGCGCGACGACGGTCGCAGCCATGATCGCGCCGAGACCGAGATGTTCGCCGAGGAACGCCGCGGCGAAGGCCATCGTGAAAAATGGCTGGAGTAATTGCACCTGCCCGACGCGCGCCACGCCGCCGATCGCGAGGCCGTGATACCACGCGAAGAACGCCAGGAACGCGCTCACCAAACTCACATACGCAAACGCGACCCACGATGCGGGCGTGGCGACGAGCCCGTGCTGCCACACGAGAAAACCCACCGACGGAATCAGCAGCGGTGTGCCCAGCACGACGGCCCAACAAATCACCTGCCACCCGCCCATTTCCCGACCAAGCCGCCCGCCTTCCGCATAGCCAAACGAGGTGCAAACCACCGCCGCGCACAGCGCCCAATCCGCGCTCCGAAAACTCCCGCCGCCCGCCGCGAGCGAATACCCGATGACGGTGAAACTTCCCACCGCGCTCGCGCACCAAAAACCCAGCGAAGGCCGTTCATGCGCGCGCAAAAAACTCGCGACTGCCGTCGCCAGTGGCAACAGCCCGAGCACCACCGCGCCGTGCGAAGAATCCACGCGATGCATCGCCCACGCACTCAGCGTCGGGAAGCCGATCACCAGCCCGAGCACGACCACGCAGAGCCGGCGAAGCTGCGACGCATTCGGGCGCGGCTGCTTCGTGAAGTAGAGCAGCGGAGCCGCGAAACACGCCGCGACCAGCTCCCGCCCGAGCCCTACGAAAAACGGATCGAGCGACGCCACCGCGACGCGCGTCGCCGGCAGCGTGATGCTAAAGCACAGCACGCCGAGCAGCCCGTACGCGTAGCCGCGCAGCGGTGGATGGGCAGATGGATTCGCGGACATGTTCAGGCGCACGAGCGTTGGAGAGCTGCGCGCGCCGTTCAACTGCGGGGCGCGTCATACCCGCGCAGATGGGAGCGAAGCGCATTACTTGATGTCCTCGACCTTCGTGACCGTCTGCTTGATCACCTGCTTCATCGGGATCTCCATCGACTCATCCGGCTTCTGCGGATTCTTCATCTTCAGATTGATCTCCTGATTCATCGTCGCCTCGCGGCAAATCCCGAGCACCGGATCAAACCACAGCGTCCCCGTCAAAGTCCCGCCCGTCGCGGTCAGCCCCATCGCCTGCAAGCTCGCCGTGGCCGGATCAGCAGTTGCGCCCGCTGGCAGCGCCTCGATCGCCAGCTTTCCCGCCAGCGCCAGCTCCGTGCATTTCGCCCCGCCCCGCTCGCCCTGACTTTTCACCGTGTAAGTCCCATCCATCGAGACTTTCCCCAGTGGAGGCATCGGGATGCTGAAAACGAAAGGCCACGCATCGCCCGTCTTTACTGGTTTGCCCGGCGTCCCGTAGAGCGCGCTCTGGCGCATCATATTCTTCATCGCGTCCTTGCTAAACATCTGGCCAAACATGGAAGCCATCGGATTCGCGGCGGCCATTTCCTTCATGATCGCGTCGAGGTTTTCCACTTCCTGCACCTCGTCCTTTTCATCGAGCACGAGCTTGATCTCTTTCCCCACGAAAACGCCGAGCGACTTGCCCACGCCGAGCGGATCCGCAGCCGCATCCGCCGGCTTCGCCGAATCATACTTCATCGCCTGGCCCATCATGTTCATGTCCATCGCCACGCGATCGTATTTCACGGTCACGCGCTTGCCCTTGCCATTCTCATGCGCCTGCACCGACATCGAAGTATCCATCGTCACGGCCACTTTCTGCTCCATCTTCTGATCGCCCAGCGACATCGTCGAGGTCTGATCCATGTTCATGGTCTGCGAAATTTTCTTCCCGACCTGCCAGTGCGGTTTGATCTCGACCGTCTGCGCGGACACGGGTGAAGCCACCGCGAAAAGGAGCGTGGCGACAGGGATAAGGGTGCGAAGTGGGCTATTCATGGAGTGCATTTGGGTTGTGAAATGACCCGCTGGCTACCGGGATCGCCGCCGGAAGTCGAGCGCAGCCTTTCCTGCGCGCTCCCTGACAAAACTATCGGAGGGCGCGGCTCCCGCCGAGCCAGCGTCTTCCCGCGCTCCCGCCCCCCTGGTTATTAATCCGGCAATATGATAGCGCCCATCCCATAAAGGACTTTCCCACGGAAGGACCGGAGCTATCACGTTGCCGGATTAATAACGCCGGGGCAGACGTGAGCGCGCAGGAGCGGGAGATCGACGAGGCAGTGTATGCCCTCTACGCCCTCACCCCCGAGGAAATCCAACTCGTCGAGGGCGCGCAAAAATGAATCCCAACGGGATTCCATCCATCAGCCCAAGGTTGCCGAGTCCGCGAGGCTACCCTGGGTCATGCGCCCCCAGCATTTTCTACCCTGAAAGGGTTGCCTCAAAACACGGCGACGGCGATGCAACCCCGTTGGGGTTGATGAACCCCTTGCATCGTGTTCCCAGGGTAGCTCGTGCCTCGCAACCCTGGGCTGAA
>JANLQB010000818.1:0-10913 GCA_031367565.1 Verrucomicrobiota bacterium | reverse complement strand
GCGCGCACAGCTACATCACCAAACCCTACAAGGTGGCTGACTTTCTACGAACCCTCAACGAAACGCTCGAAGCCTTTCCCCGATAAATCCCCCGGAAATCCCGCTTGCCGCGCGGGACTTTTGTGACATCGTTCCCGCCCGTTCAAAAGGCACGCCAGTGTAGCTCAGGGGTAGAGCAGCTGTTTCGTAAACAGCAGGTCATGGGTTCGAATCCCATCACTGGCTCCAGATCAATCACTCTGGAAACCTCATGGATAAAGGGTTTGCGGGCGATTCGCTGGAAATCCCCGTTACGCACGGAAACGAATGGAAACGCTCGAAAGCGCAGTCAAAGTGTCAACAAGCGGTCAACGGCTCTCACGATCACTCTAACGAGCGTGAACCGCGTTCTGAAGCCAGACCACTACTCCGCAGAGACATTCGCCTCCTTCGTTCAAGAAAACATTCCGCCCACACCGCTGAACGTACACCCGCCATCGCCGTAGTGTCCGAAATGCAGAGGCTCAGATTCCGGCATTCGCCTCGCGCTCCCGATGCACACGAGGCCGATTCCGAGCGAAATCACATCGTCATCGTGCTGGCCGGCGGCGGCGCACGCCTTCCCGCGGGGATTTCGCTCGAAGGTCCGCAGTTGTCGGACAGCGATGGGACACTCCAAATCCAGCGCCTCCTCCCGAATCGCCTCTTGCAGCGCCGTGACGATGAGCGGTCGAGTCTTCTCGGTCGTCTCCCAACCGATAATCTTCCGTGTCTTTCCCGGATTGAGCCGGTCAAATAATTTGCGCCGGTAAATGTGACAGCCCGCTTCGCACAACTTGTCGATTACATCGAGGCCTTGATTCGCCTCGGGCACAATCATCGGGTCGCCATACCATTTGAGGGCGAGCACAATCTTTTCCGCGAGCACCGCTGCATCCCAGCGGCACGGATGACGAATGCGACAGGCCGCGCGCGTGTTGACCTCTTCACCCTTGTCGTTGCGAAAACTCGCCCGCAGCATCCAGAACGAATGTGCATCCGGGTCTTTCGCGCCCTCAGCCTGCTCGTGGCGGCAGGTGTCGAGCGCGCCGAGGTAGCTGCATCCAGAGATCGGTTCCTCCCACACGACGAGCCAGCCATCCTGTTCGCCCTCGAAAAATCGCAAGCCCGTGGCGGCTTCCGCGAGATAGCCAATCTTGGGCTTCGCGACCTTCACCAGCGCCTCCAGTCGCGCCATGCCCTCAAGGTGAAATACCGGACGCCCCGATGTCAGGAAGCACTCCACTTCATCGGGCGGCTGTTCCTGCGCAAACTTCCCTTCATCGCCATCGCATTTGCTCGCAATCTGTTCCCGACGCCATGCAATCTGCTCCGGCAGCCATCCCCACAACTTGACCCCTCGGCGTTCCGCGTCCGTCAGGCTGGCGTTGATTGCTTCCGCGCCCGCTGGAGTCAACGTCGTGCGACTCCACCGACTCCGGTGCCACGGCAAGAAGACCCGAATCCAGCCGTTGCCGCGCTGGCCTGCTTTGCGGTCTGCGAGGCTCACAGCGCCCGTGTAGGTCCGGTAATACCAGTTGCCCGTGCCGTTCGCAGTCGAGCTGACAAACACATACGTTCCCGCGATGTCGGCGACGGCATTGAGCAACGCGAGCATCGTGTCGCTCGCATTCGCCGCGGCACCGTCACGACCCCAATGCGCCAATTCCTCCGCATGAATGATCGTCGGGGTTTTCGACTGACCGGCGCGCTTGTCCCCGGCTGTTTCCGTCCATGCCGTGCTCCCGTGCGTCCATTCCGCGTGTCCCGCCGATGCGCTCGCGGTCATGCGCCGGACTTTCCCCGGCCAGCCGTCAAAGCCGTCGTGCTCGCCGTACGTGCGCAGCATGTCCCACATAGTTTGCGTCGTTTGAAGTTGGTCGCCAATTTGGAGCAGATGCGCCTCAGTCCCGCGCAACAGGTGATAACATTTGCCCACGAGCGCCGTGGTTGCCCCTTCTTTGCGCGGTTTAAGGATGATCAGCCGGCATGGCTCGCCATTTAGTTCGCACCAGTTGATCGCGTCGTCGATCTGCTCCTGGAGTTCGTTCATCGCCAGCGATGGCGGTTTCAGTATCGCGCCGTCCCGTCCACGAATCGCCCCGCACGTCTCCCACCAGTCGCGATAGACTGCGAGGATGCTCTGGTTGGCTTCCTCCGTGGTCATCAGCTTTGTCCGTGTGTCACCGCCCGGCGCTCGATGCTCCGGCGTAAAAGTTCCGCGCGCTGATCCGGCGGCAGCACCCGTTTGTCGTCCATCGCCATGTCCACCTTCTCGACGAGTTCCCCGGCGAGCCTCGCATCCGCCATGATCGCGGCGAGCCGGTCAGATGCTTTCGCTGTGGTGTCGAGAGCAATAGTGCAGGCAATTTCACGTCGCTGCTTCATGGTCAAAGTCGCCGCTGTCGCACTCTGCGCCTGGAGTTCAGCGACTCGGTTACGAACCCCAACATTTCCCAACAGCCGCGGCCCCATCACGTCGGCATTTTTTGCCTTTGCCTACACCAGTCGGTAGGCAGCCGTCGCGCTCTCGCCGGACGCGACACGCTGCGCGAATTTTTCGTGACGCTGGTTGGGTAGGATCATCATTTAGCGAACTTCCGGAAAAAGTGTTCATGTGAACATATAACGCTGCCAAACGCAAGACACCGCCGCCTTCGTCCTGTCCAATCGCACTCCGCCCTTACGCCGCCTCGCCCGCGCGCAGGCCGCCAGCGCTTCCATAGCTCTCGAAGACATGCTCGAAGAGCGTCACGCATTTCTGCTGGAATACCTCTGGCGTGTAGGCGCGTGGCAAGCCGTCGTCGAGCGCGTCTTCGATCGCCAGACGCACCTTGGCGCGGGCATCATTTCGACGCCGCCAATCGAGCACCAGCATCGCTTGTAGGCGCTCCAGGAGCAGCTTCGCCACCTTCTTCACTTCGTCGCGCTCCTCCGCGCTCAGATCGGGACCGGGGCGCGTGAGCAAATCGAAGACGGTCAATTCTTCCTCGGAAAGATTCTCGCGGACGTGCCGTTGTTGTTCATCCGAAAGCGCGCGCGTCAGCGCGAGCAATTCGTGGAAAAGATCGTCGATGTTTCGACTGCCCGCGTTGTATGACTCGATCAATTCCTCGAACTTGCTGAGATAATCCGCGCGCGTTTTGTTCATTCGGATGAGTTTCTCAAGCTGTGCCCGGATTGCGGCTTTGAGCTGTTCCAGTTCGATGTTCTTGGACTTGGATTTCTTGAACCGTTTCGACAGCGCCTCGAAGTCGATGGCGGAGATGTCGATCACACTGCGCCCGTCGCCTTCCGCGACATGGGAGCGGATATGAAATCCGTCAGCAGCGATGGATTCATCGAGCAGCCGGTTAATGCCATCCATCACCGCCGAGATGTCCGGCGTTCCCTCGCCGAGCCGCTCACGGATCGTGCCCGCGATCGTCGCGAGACACGCGACGCGGGATGCAAATTCAACCACCGCCGGGTCGGGCTTCACCGCGTTGTAGAGCGTCGTCACCAACCGCTCGTGCCCGAGGAACTCCTTGCGCAATGGGTCGGGTGAAATGAGCGCTTCCACGGCGGCGGCGAAAAGATTCAGCCGCTCCATGCTTCCGGGCGCTTCCTTCTCGATGTCCGCGATGCTGACCCCGTGGCCCGCGCAAAAAATCACCGCATCTTCAACTGATTTGCGAAGGTCGGCCACGAGCTTGGCCTTGTCGCGCACCGGCGTCGCTCCGCCTTTACCGGCTCCGTAAATGGCGAGCGCCTTTTCGAGCGACGCGAAGACATTCGCATAGTCCACGATCAGGCCACTGTGCTTGCCGGGAAAGACGCGGTTGGCTCGCGCGATGGTTTGCATCAGCGTGTGATTCCGCATCGGCTTGTCGAGATAGATGGTCGAACAGCTCGGCGCATCGAAGCCGGTCAGCCACATCGCGCAGACGAACACGAGCCGCAGCGGGTCGTTTGCGTCCTTGAATTTCTCGTCGAGCGCCTCGTCGTTCATCCGCTTCCGGTGCGGCGCAATGTCGAGGCCGAGCTTCCGCATCTGCTCGATCTCGTTTTGACCGGGGGACACGATCACCCCCATATCGGTGGACTTGAGAATATCGAGCCGCTGCTGGAGGTCGCGCACTTGATCGGGGCCGGGTTGTGCGCCGTAGCGAGTCAGCTTCGCCAACTCCTTCTCCACCCGCTCGCGCTCTGCCTGCCAGTGGGCGCGCACTTTGTCGTGCATCCGCAGCGCCGTCGCTTTGTCGATGGAAACGACCATCGCCTTTCCTTGAAAACCGCGCCCAAGGAAATGCTGCACAATGTCCTTCGCCACCGTCTCCAGCCGGTCATCGCGCGTGATCAGATGATATTGCCGCCCCAGCTCGCGCTCCAGCCGCTTCTCCGCTTCCTCGTCCAGCTCCGCCTCCTCGATGAGCGCGTAGATGTCGTCATTGAGATCGGGATTCTCCAGCCGCAACTCGGGCGTCCGATTCTCGTAAAAAAGCGGCACCGTCGCGCGGTCCTCGACCGATTGTTGAAAGTCGTAGATCGAAACGTAGTCGCCGAAGACTTCCCGTGTGCGTTCCTCCCCCGCGATCAGCGGCGTGCCGGTGAAGGCGAGGAAGAGCGCGTTCGGCAGTGCGCTGCGCATGTTCACCGCGAGCGTGTCGTACTGGCTCCGGTGGGCCTCGTCGGTCAGCACGATCACGTCGCGCCGGTCGCAGAGCAGCTCGGGTGTTTGGAATTTGTGGATGAGCGTGAAGACGTAACGGTGATTCCCGCGCAGCAGCTCCCGCAGATGCGCGCCGCTCGCCGCATGACATTCGTCACCCTCACCCTCACTCACCGCGCCGCACGCCTTGAAAGTTTTCGCGATTTGATCGTCCAGATCGGTGCGGTCCGTCACGACCACGAAGGTCCAGTTGCCAATAAACTTCCGCAGGACTTTCTGCGCGAAGAAAACCATCGAGAAACTTTTTCCAGAGCCTTGCGTCTGCCAGAAAACGCCGCCCCGCCCGTGGCCCTGTTTCCGCGCGGCGAGCATCCCGCCGATGGTGTTGTTCACGCCGAGGAACTGGTGATTCTGCCCCAGCACCTTCACCAATCCCGCCTTGTGCTCGGAAAACAGCGTGAAGTTTTCGATCAGGTCGAGCAGGCGCGTCGGCTCGCACGTTCCGCGAATCACGACCTCCAGGGAGATGCGCCGCAGCTCGTCCTCGCGCTCGATGCGCTTCCACTCAAAGAACCGATCCCAATCCGCCGTCAGCGAGCCCACCCGGCTTTCCGTGCCGTTCGACGCCATGAGCAGCGCGTTCGACCAAAAAAGCTGCGGGATGTCCGCCTTGTAGCAGGTCAGGTTGTCGTCGAAAGCCGCGCGCGCCGGCACGCCGGGCTTCTTGAACTCCACCACGACCATCGGCAGCCCGTTGATGAAACCGATGAGGTCGGGCCGGCGCGTGTAGAGCGTCCCGGTGATGCTCATCTGACCCACAAGCAGGAAATCATTCGCCGCCGGATTATCCCAATCCATCACCCTCACCCGCGCAATCTTCTGCCCTCCCTTCTCCCGATCGGGCACTGACACCTTCACCCCGTCCTTGAGCAGCGCATAAACTTCGCGGTTCGCCGCGACGAGGCTCATCGCCGAGCGATCGCGCGCCAGTTCATCGACGGCCACCGTGATTGCCTCCGGCGGCAACGCGGGATTCAGCTTCTCCAGCGCCCCGCGCAGTCGCGGCGCCAGCACCGTCTCGCCCTTCGTGTCCCGTCCGAGTGTCCCACCCGCACCGAAAACCTCGTCGCTCGCCGATACCGTTTCCCAGCCGAGATCGGCGAAAAGGCGAACCGCTGGGGTCTCCACCAGGTCCGCCTCGTTCCAGCCGTCGGGCATCGCCTAGTCTTTCAGCGGGCGGAAATCGCCGCCCGTCATCGGCTGGAATCCTTCGTCGAAGCGACCACCCAATTCGACCAGCACCCGCTGGTTGCCCGGCGCGGGCGGCGGGTTGAGCCGCACCACCGATGCTTCGAGATCGTGCGGCGCATGGGCCAGCGTCGCGAGCATATCGCCGAGCAGGTAGCGGGGTGCCCAACCGAGCATGTGGTAATCGTCTGCCGTCTGGAGCTGAATCGCTGCGCCCGTGGCCGGGTTGTTCAGTTCGAGACATACCCGGAGCGGATCGCCGGCTTGCAGACTCTCCAGCCGCGTCTGCGCCGCCGTGCTGACATGCCGCCAGCCGTGCAGGAAAAAGCGGCACGAAAAACTTCCGTCGCGGTGTCGCCGAATCTTCGGGAAAACCTCCAGATTGTCCGTCTGCCGAGTGCCGCCGCTGACCGCGAGGATTTCCATCGGATCGGTTTCGTCCGAGGCAAGGCCGAGGCGTTCGATGTATTCGCGATAGTCGTCACGACCCGGCTGAATGAGCCGATTGCGAAACACCGGGAACAAGTCCGCTGACTCGTAGGTGCGCCCCAATTCCGGGAAGGCTTCCAGCGGCGCAAAGCCGGCCTCCTGTGCCGCCCGGCGGGCACCTTCGGTGTAATTGAAGCGGTAGAACGATTTGTCCGGCTCGGCGTCCAGTTGGCCAATCGGATACCATGCCCGCGTCACCGGGCGCTGTCCCGGATTGGGGCGGGTGTGCTGCCACGCGAGGAAGAGGGTTTTCATAGGGATGACGAAAGGATGTGCTGCGTGCATCGGAGCAAGGCGAGTGCAAACTCTCGATGCTCCGTGAAAATTGTCTGCTCCGGCACGCGCCGCAAGATACCTTCAACTATGGAAAAATCCAGCGTGCGCACCCGCTCCAGCCAAGGCTGAAAGTAGCCTGGCCAGCGCCGCACCGCGACCATCGCGAGCCGCAACGGATTCGCTCCGCGCTTGTCCCCGCGGAGGAAGATTCCGCCGTGGCCGCGTTGCGCATACCACGCCACTCGGTCGATCTGCTTGTCGTCCATCCACTGCGCCAGCGTCGCCGCAGGTTCATTGCGGGCGAGGGATGAGGCGTGATCGTAGCTTGGTGCCACCTCCTGAAACAGGCTCCCGTCACCCCGACGCGATCGGAGCAGCGCCCAATTTTCGTGATGCCGGTCCGTGTTCAGGATCAGCGCGTCGAGCATCACAAAACCCGCAAGTCGCTGAAAAGCCGCCTCGCGCTGTGCCGCGTCGGGAATGACGCGAGCAACGGCATCGAGAATGTTTTCCAAGGTGTGATCCGCCTGTCGGAATCTCTTGGCGCGATCATAGCCGAGCACCACACCCGGAAGGAGGTCGCTGCCGTGAACCAGCTCAACTCCCGGCACCGACAATTCGGCAAACTGGCGGCTGACGCACCCGACCTTGCCACCCAGCGTCGCCAATTCCACGCGAGCGGCGGGAAGCCCGATGGCCACCGCAATTTCCGCAGCCACTTTTTCTGCCCACGCTTCGCCCGTGGGCACGCCGTCGTTGACCCGCGTATATTTGAAAAGCCACGGCTCCGCATCGTCGCCCACGCGCACCCAGCCTTTGCGTTTGCTTCCCATTTCTTCGGGCGCGAGCACGTCCGCTGCCTGCAAAGTCAGGATCGGGTATGGTTCAGGGAGCGGCATCCCCGGGCCTCAACGGTGAAGACATTCATTCTGGCAGCCCATCTTCACGGATTCCGAGGCTTACGCCTTGGGTGGATCGGGATTCAGCACCGTGCTCATCACCTTCTGCCCGCCGTCGATGAACCAGGAGGCGTCGAAGCCATCCACCAGTTTGATGGCCTTGGTCGAAATCTTCCCCGCTGTGCGGAGCTGTTCGCAGTAGCGGTAGAGGGTTCGGGCATCTTCCGTCAGCAAATGGCTGATGTTTTCCACCGCCGCTTGCGCGAGGATTTTGATGTCTTCCTTCACGACCGCGCGCGGGTCTTCCGCCTTCCGCAATTCTTTGAAGTCCAGCGCCGCGGCCTGGATCGCGTGCGTCAGGTTAAACGGCAGGACTCGAAAACTGCGCAGTGGCA
Source organism: Verrucomicrobiota bacterium (assembly GCA_031367565.1). Classification (GTDB taxonomy): domain Bacteria; phylum Verrucomicrobiota; class Verrucomicrobiia; order Chthoniobacterales; family Chthoniobacteraceae; genus JANLQB01. The sequence continues at coordinate 2,937 of JANLQB010000818.1, read as the reverse complement.
AATCCGTGATCGGCTGTCGCACGGCAAACTCCGCCGCCACCAAACTCGAAAGGTAAATCGGGATGCTGTTCTCCAGCAGGTAGCGGTAATACTCCATCGCCACCGCATGGTGCTTGCGCCCGCCGTCCGCGAACGAAATCAAGAAGCTCGTATCGAGGAGAACGCGGGGGTTCATGCGACGGCATTCCCCCGCTGCTCCTCCACCCATTTGCCGGCATCCGGCACCGCACTCCACGCTTTCGTTCCGCGCTCGATCATCCGCTCCAGCGCCCCCTCGTCTACCGCCGGCTTGTAATCGTCAAAATCAAGCAGGCGGACCTGATCCAAATCTCCCGTGCGCAAATTCTGCCGCGCGGTCACATGCAGCATGGCGTCGTGAAAGAGCGGCGTGCGGTCCCGCAGTTGATCCTCGCTCGCGGTCACGATCAAAGTCTTGCCGCTTCCCTCCAGCACGAGATGCAAGTTGGGCTTCTTCCCTCCGGCCTCCAGCACCCGCCCGAAGACATACTTCTCCACGGCCACCCAATGATCGTCCTCCCGGCGGTGAAAGTCCGTCGTGTGGTCGATCCGCACCGGCTGGCTGCGGCCCGACGGCTCACTGACTTGATAGATGCGTTGCGGATTCCGCCGCGCCAGTTCCTGCCATTGGGCGACGACCTCGGCCCGCTTCGCGTCCATCTCTCCCAAGGCGTCTGGCTGGTGAAGGCGGGAAAAATCGGGCTCCACTGTAGCCATCGCCAAGGCACTCAGCACCACATGTAGGGAGTAAGACCCGTAATGGATTTCGACGCGTGTTTGATTCAGGTCAATCTCCCGGTTGCTCCCCCGGACGAAGCGCGCCACCTGCTCGTTGAAGTCATTGAACATGGCAAGGCTGATGGTCTTCGGGCTGATCTTTTGCCCGTCGATCACGTCTTCGATGCTGAAAGCTAGGGTGCCAGTGCTGCTCATCGTTCTCGTCTTGCTTTGATCCTACTATCTCCACCAGCGACGCCAGCGCGAACTCAAAAAGCCAACCGCTCGGGTTTTCATACCCGCCGGATCAGCTCCGCCCCACTCGCCTCCAGCCGGCCTTCGCGCAGCAGGCCGTGGATGAGGGAGCGGGCGGTGTCTTCGATGAGGGGGCCGGTGCGGGCGAAGCCGAGCCAGCGGCAGAAGTCGCGCGTGGCGGTGTCGCGGGCGATCCAGGGGCGGCCGATGGCGGCGAGGAATTGCTGTTTGAGGAAGTCGCGCTCGTAGTCGGTGATCGAGCGGGCGAGGAGGCGCAGGGTGCCGCCGGTGTTTTCGAGGATGCCGCGGCGGACGGCGGTGCGCAGGTCGGTGTGCAGGATTTCGCGGATGCGCGCGCCGGTGCGGCGGTAGCCGAGCGCGCGGGCCACGTCGCGGATGGCGGCGTCGCGCTCGCGGGGCGGGCCTTCGCTGAAGACCTGCCGGATGAGTTGGAGCACTGCGGTGCGGTCGATCTGGTCGATGGGCGCGGGCGGCTCTTCTGCGACCCGGAGCGTCGTGGCATCGTCGGAGTCCGGGGAGAAAAGGGGAGCGCGTGCTTCCAGCGCGCCCGGTTCGGCATCCTGCCGGACCGTCTGCGGAGATGGACGCGTTCGCGTGGTGGTCGATGCGTCCGGCAGGATGCCGGCCGCGGCGGCCTGGAAGGCCGCGCTCCCCATTCTTTCTGTCCGCGGCGCGGGGGCCGTCGGCTCGGCCACGTCCTCGACGGCGGAAACGTCGAGGGAGACTTGGCCCGACAGTAACCGGGGCAGCAGCAGGTCGCGGGTGCGGCGGAGGTTTTGGATTTTGCGAGTAAGGGCGAGGATCTGCGCAAACATCGGCGCGACGAGCCGATGATAGCGGCCAAGAAGTTCCTTGGTCGGCGTGAGGAACTCAACCGCCTCAAACTTCCCTTTGTTTACGTTGCCCATTGTTGCCCCGGTCGAGCCGAGATTTTCAAGGGTTTGCTTTGCGTCTTGGAGCCGTAAGAACAGAAACTCGCGTGTCTCTTCATCGTTGAGCACGACCGAGTTTATCTGCTGATTGGTTTGGCAATCCTCGGTGGTCAGACAGACGACGCCGATTGTGCCGATACAGCTCACGCAAATCGAACCCGCGGGAATTGTCTTGTTGGACTGCGACTGCGCCCCGGCGAAAGACAAGCCGTCGCCCGTCGCGAGGATGAACATGTTGCCGTGCATGTCCGGCGTTTTCAGAAATGGAACTTCTTCACCGTAGAACTCTGGATTCGCCTTGCTCGGCGTTTTGCCTGTGACCACGTTGCCGAACTCACGAATGGCTCTCATCTCCCAGCCGCTGGGAATAGGGCCGAGAGGAGAATCAACGCGCGGGACTCTTTCGTGGCCGGGAAAGCGGAAGTAACCGAACCATTCGCGGTATAGGGCGCGGGCCATCTCCTCCAAGATGCGGATGCGCCGCTGACAGTTCTCCATCAGTTCGTCGTAAGCCGATAGGATGCCCGCGATGCGGTGTTGGACGGCGAGCGGCGGACGGATGAGTCGCTTGCTCGAAAGGTTGGTGATCGTGATCTGCGGTTGCGCGGAACCGGTAACTACGTCGCCAAAGTCTGTGTTGAGGGAGACATAATGGTAGAATGTTGGGTCAAGTTTCGTAGCCGGGACGCACGCGATGGAATTGTTGCTTATCCAGACATTCGGCGTGGTGAAATGGACGACCCCGCAGTTTGCACCTCGACATGATATGAGCGTCGTCCGCTCGGAATACATCTTCCGGTTCGCATAACCGATCACGCCATTCGCGCCATAAACCGGATAAGGAAACGCGGCGGACGGAGCTTCTTCCATTTCGTCAGCTTTCAAGTAAGTGCCCTGCTTTAGCCGAAATAACTCCGTGATCGGCACGGTTGGGAACTCAGTCGTCATCACGCCTCCAAAATCTCCGCGACACTCGCGGCGATGGTTTGTTCGG
>JANLQB010000817.1:0-7461 GCA_031367565.1 Verrucomicrobiota bacterium | reverse complement strand
GGAAGTTCGGTGGGAAAATTTTACTTTTCGCGCAGCGGAACCACGGGCGATCTCGTGGTGAATTACGCGATTTCGGGCACGGCGATTTCCGGCGTGGATTACACCGGGCTCACTGGCTCGGTCACGATTCCCGACACGCTCGGTGGGGTGGATGCCACCTTCACCCCGATCGACGATGCGCTCGTCGAAGGCACGGAAACCGTGACCGTCACCGTGCTGCCCGGCGCGGGTTACGGCCCGGAAGCGCCGGCCAGCGCGACGCTTTACCTCGCGGACAATGAGACGCTGCCGATCAGCGTCGGCTTCACGACTGCGACAAGTGCCACTACGGAAGCGCCCGGCGCGCTCGGCGAATTCCGCGACATCGCGGTCACGCTTTCCGCCGCGAGCGCGGACGAGGTGACCGTGGAATACACGAGCGGCGGCGGCACCGCGGCGGGCGATGATGTGGATTGGGCCTTCGCCAATGCTGCGGATGGCAACGCGATCATCCCCGGCGGCACGCTCACTTTTTCGCCCGGAGTGATTTCGCAAAACATCCGCGTCCGCGTGAAAAACGACGGCGTCACCGAAGGCAACGAAACCGCGATTTTCACGTTGCGAAACGCGCGCTTCGCCCGCCTCGCGACCGGGCTGAACTCGCACACGCTCACGATCGCCGATGCGAACAATCCCGCGCCGCGCGTGCGCTTCCTCCTTTCCGCGACGACCCGCGGCGAAGGCGACGGCAGCGAACCGATGCTCATGGCCGTGCTCGACCGCGCGCTCACCACCTCTGCGACCGTGCAATTTACCGTCGGCGGCACCGCGACCGCGGGCAGCGACTACACGCTCGCGCCCGGCACGATCACTTTTGCCGCAGGCGAAACGGTGAAGCTGCTCCCGCTCGTGATCCTCAACGATGCGATCACGGAGCCGCTCGAAACGATCGTGGTCACGCTGGTGAATCCGACCGGCTGCGTGCTCGGTGCGCCGACCACGCACACCATCACGCTCCGCGACCGCGTGCGGCCCGCCGTCAGTATTTCCGCCGCCTCCGCCGAAGTCAGCGAAGACGCAGGAGCGGTTTCGTTCACGATCACGCGCAGCAATGTGGCGACGGATTTTCCGCTCACGGTTCCGTATGCGCTCAGCGGGACGGCGGTCCCCGGCGGCGATTACACCGCGCCCTCGGGTTCGATCACTATCCCGGCTGGCGAAACGTCCGCGCCGCTGTCGATCGCGCTCGTCAATGACACCACGGACGAAGCCGATGAAACGCTCATCGTCACCATTTCGCCCGATGCCGCCTACGATCCCGGCGCGAATGCGACGGCCACGACGACGATCCTTGATGACGACACATGGCCCGTCATCAAGATCACGTCGCCGGTGAATCCGGCCATCGCCATTCCCGCGAATGTCGGCCTCATCCTCGTCGCGGAAGCGACGCGCGACACTCCGCAGGGCACGCTGAATCTCCCGGTCTCGTGGAGCAAAGTCAGCGGGCCGGGCACGGTCACATTTGAGGCCGCGACCAATACGTCGAGCGCGGCCAAGTTCAGCCTCAGCGGCAGCTACCTCCTGCGCGCCACCGCGGCCTCGGGCCCGTTTGTCGGCACAGCCGATTTGCGCGTGGACGTCGCGCCCACACTCACCGCGCTGACCGTCGGCACGACGACCGCCGCCGGTTCGTGGAGCGAGGCCGACACGGTGCCCAGCTCACACGCGGGCGGCACGATCACGCTCATCGGCGGGGGCACTGGCCTCAGCAGCAGTGGCACGGCGGATGGGTTCTACTTCCTCGCCGCGCCGGTCACGGGCGACTTCGATTGCTCCGTGCGCATCGCGAGTCTGGTGAATCCTGGCGCGAGTTCCTCATGCCGCATCGGACTCATGGCGCGCGCTTCCACCGCGCCGAATGCGCCTTACGCGCTCAGCTTCTATCGTGGCACCGGTGAGCATGGATTCCAGGCGCGGCTCACGGCGGGTGCCGATCCTTACGACAGCATTGGCACCACGGTTTACCCCATGCCGGGCTGGGTGCGCCTCGTTCGCGTGGGTAACGATTTTACCGCCTACTCCGGCGACGATGGCCTGACGTGGACGCTGCGCGGCGTCACCCAAACCGTCGCGACGATCGGGGCATCGCCACTCGTCGGCCTCGCGCTCACGAGCGCCGTCACCGCCACGGCTTCGACGGCGACTTTGGATAATCTCGATTTCTTCCTGCCGACAAATCGCGGTCCGACCGTGGATGCCGGTATCACCCTCACCGGCAGCGGTCCGTGGAATATCAACGCTACCGTGAGCGACGATGCGCGCCCCGTTCCGGCCGCGCTCACCTCGCTCTGGCAGGACCTCGGCCACGCGGGCGTGGCGACTTTCGCGAACCCGTCGTCGGTCGATACTGGCGTCACGTTCACCGAATCCGGCAGCTACCGCCTGCGCCTCACTGTGAACGATGGTGCGATCACGACCTTCGATGAAACGACTGCGAATGTGACGGTCGTGTCGGGCTTGCTCGCGTGGCGGCAAACGAACTTCGGTACCACCGCCGACACGGGCAACGCCGCGAACATGGCCGACATGGAAAACGATGGCTGGGTGAACCTCGTCGAATATGCGCTGCTTACCTCGCCGACGCAGGCCAGTAGCGCCCCGTTTACCGTCGCGGCCACGCCGACGGCATTCGTGCTCACGCTTTCCCGCGATCCGGCGCACACGGATGTGACGATCTCCGTGGAAGCGCGCGATGATCTCACGAGTGGCTCCTGGACAACGATTGCTCGCAGTACGAGTGGCGGCGCGTTTACCTCGCTCGTCCCCGAAGTCGTCGTCGGAGAAAACGGCACGAGCCCCGTGGCCGTCACGATCACCGTCACCAGCGCGCCGCGGACGCAGCGGTACTTTCGCATCAAGGTCGAGACGACGACGCCGTGAGCGGCGTTTGGTGCGGACCGACTGAAGCCGGCATCAGTGTTCCAAAAGAGAAACTCCGCAAACTTCCGCGTAAGCCGAAATCATCCGTTTCAAGGAAAACTCCGCGTCGATGCGCGCGCGACCCGCTCTGGCAAAGGCTTCGCGGCGCACCGGATCGCTGGCGACGAGCACGATGGCCGCGGCGAGTGCTCCCGCATCGCGCGCGGGTACCAGCATTCCGCTCACCCCACTTTCAATCTGCTCCGCCGCACCGCCGACTTCCGTCGCGATCACGGGAATGCCCGCGGCCATTGCTTCGAGCGATGCGTTTGGGCAGCCGGACGGCTCGGAGATCATCACGAAAAGATCGAGCCCGGCGAGGAACTCGCGCGTGTCGGAAAGCTCGCCACACCATTCCACGGGCAAGCCTTCGGCAAGGGTCCGCAACATCGCGGCGTGATCTTCAAAGCTGCGCTCTGGGCCGCCGACAATGCGCAGTGTGAAGGGTGGCAGGCGCGGAGCGGCGAGACGGACGGCTTCGAGCAAATCGGCGATGCGTTTGTCTGGTGAAAGGCGCGCCGCGGTTCCGAGCACGAGCGTGTCGCGAGTTGACGGCGCGGCGGCGGCGGCGGACGAGGGGACTCCATTGCGGATGACGTGAACCGGCGCATCGAGCGACTGCGCGGCGCGGTGGGATTCGGCGGCGTATTTTACGATGACTCCCGCGAGTCGCGCACCGTATTCCTGCGGAGTCCGATATGGAACGCCGACGGGTGGATTCGCGAAGTAGCGAGTGAGTGACGTGAAGAACATTTCGCCGGGGCTCACATCGAAGACCGGCACATCGAGCAGCGCATCCGCGAGCAGGATTTTGAACGCGGGAATGAGATTCCAGAAGAGCACGGCCCGTGGCGGATCGGCATCCATCGCGGCGAGGATGCGCGCGACGGCGGCAGGCGTTTCGAGAGAGCCGGGCGGGGGAACGGCAAGGACCGGAATCCCTGCATCCATCAGCGCTGCACGTCCGGGCGTGGAATGCGCCGGGTGCTCCTCGACCACCGCCGCGCGCACTTTTACCCCGCGCTCCGCGAGTCCGAGCAGGAGGCGGCGCGCGCTCGATTGCGCGCCGCCGGTGGAGAAATTATTCGTGATGAGCCACACGCCTTCGCGCTCACTTTCTTTTCGGAAAAGGGCGCGGGAATAGAGCCAGCGCGTGCGCGAGGCCATCGCATGGCGGGTGAAGCTCGCGGGCAGCGCTGGCACTCGCGGCGTCTTCTTTTTCGCGATCGTATTTAAGCCATCGACGAACGCCGCGTCCGCCGCGTCTTCGGGCAGGAGCGTCATCGCCGAAGTTTGCGCAGCGACTTCATTTGCGCCGCCGACATTCGTCGCGAGGACCGGTACTCCGGCGGCGAGCGCTTCGAGATGGGCGAGGCTCAGCCCCTCGTGCGCGCTCACGGAAATCAGCACGTCGGCGGTCGCGAGCGCATCGCCGATCGCGTGGATCGCGCCCGGCCACTCGATGTCCGCGCGCGCTGGGGACAATGAGATCGCGGCTTGAAGTGAGGCCGCGGCTTCCTCCCCATCCACACTCCCGCGGGCGGGCGCTCCGGCGATGAGCAAACACGCGCGTCGCGGTGCGAGCCGACGCTGCAATTCCACCAGGATCGGCGGCAGGCGTTCGAGCCGTTTTTGGCGACGAGGATTTCCGATCGCCAGCATCACGAAATCATCCGCGCCCCATCCAAACTTCGCGCGCATGTGGCTGCCGGATGCCGTGGCCGGCGCGATCCCATTCCACACCGTGCGGATCGGCGCATCGAAACCCGCACGCCGCGCACGCCGTTCCACTGCTTGTGAACACGCGATCACCAAATCCGCCGCGCCGCGACTTTCACCGATCCCGAGCGGCCAGCCTTCCGGCGTATTGTGAAGCGTCATCACGAGCGGAAAAGCGCGAGCGCGAATCTCCCGCGCTTCCTCCGCCGTGAGCAGATGCGCGTGAACCAAATCCGCACCGAAATCGCGCGCCGCTTCCCCGATCGCTTCGCCGCGCGCGGCAGGCTCACACCGCGTCCGCGAGATGTCGTAAAAATCCGGTGGCTCAGGAAACGCCTCGCGCGTCGGGCGACCGAGCGCGGCGACCGCGACGGTGATTCCCTGCCGCGAGAGTTCGTGCGCGAGATCGAGCGTCACGCGCTCTGCCCCGCCGAGCTGGATGGAGGTGATCACTTGCAGCACGCGCATTTCTGCGGACTCGTGCACATCGAGCGCGGACAGGCGGACTCTGCGAAACTCGCGCGCCGCCAGCAGACGCTTCCAGGCTCGCGGGAGATTGCCTTCGCTCTTTATCAAAGCGGCCAGCGCAGCGGCTGCGGCGGCTTCCAGATACGCGCAGTGTGGAGTGGGAAGATTGTCGGCGTTGTCAAAATCTCCACCGTGTTTCTGCGCACTCTCGCGCCAGTGCGGATGCAGTGCATCCGGTGCTTCGCGCACCGCGCCGAGCGCGATGAGCGGACGGCCAGTGGCGCTCGCGGGGATCGGTGCAAGCGCCTCCTTTTCCACCAGCCACGCGCCCGCCGAGATCAGCAGCGCCGGCTCCTCCCAAGCCTCCAGCCGCGCGATCAAATCGCCGCTCGTTTTTACCACCGCCGTCTTCACGCCCGCGTGCGCAAGCGAGCGCTCGGTTCGCCCGATCCGCAGTGCGTCGCCGGGATCGAGCGCGAGAATCCAGCCGCGCATCCCCACTTAGTAAGCGCGCGGATGTCCGCGAAATGGTGGATCGTCGTCGCGATCAATCTGCGACCCCATCCCGATCGCATTGCCGAACCGCTGCGAAGTCGTCGATCCCATCGTGCTCGTGGACCCACCACCGCTGCCCACCGCTGAGACCGACACGTTTGCCGGACGGGATCCCGTGAAAATAAACTGCCCTTGCGGCCCCGGTTCATACCGCACCGCCTTCGTCATCGTGTCCCCATTTACCACGTAGCGACATGTGATCTGCGTGCCCGCTGCCAGGCTTTCGCCCATGATCCAAAATCCATCCTCGCCCACCTTCACACTCGGCGACTGTCCCGACGATCGCGATGGCAGCGACGAACTGCTGCCGCTACTGCCGGGGCTTGCACCCACCGCTCGCGCAATGGCCCGGATGATCCCGATCGCCACCGCCAAAATGATCCCGATCACCGGCAGAGTCAGCAGCCATCCGAGGCCGAATCTCGCCACTCCGGCACGCGGCGAAGAATGCGCCATCGGCGCCTCCACCTGGTTGGGATGCGGTCGTGCCACCCCCGCTTCCGTCGCCTCCAGATTCACCGCGGGCGGCACGATCGACGGCGCGCGTGCTTCGAGGTCGAAAGTCATCACGCGGAAACCGTTGTCCGCATTGCGACTCAGCGCGTCAATCCGATAGCGGGCCGCCGGGCGGCAAAATTTCGGTTCGCGCAGCCACGAGCCTCCGCGCAACACGCGCCGCGGCTTGTCGAAAAAGTTCGCATTACGCTGCACCGGATCGGTCTCGTCCCCCGCCTTATACGGACCATACCAGTCCTCGCACCATTCCCAAACGTTGCCGAGCATGTCGCTCAGGCCCCAGGCATTCGCGGCTTTTCGACCGACGGGATGCGTCGTGTTGGCCGAGTTTTCCTTGTGCCACGCCTCCATCGCGGGACCGCCGCCAGCGCGCGCCGCGTATTCCCACTGCGCCTCGCTTGGCAGCGCAAAAACGCGCCTGCTTTTTCGGGAAAGCCATTCGAGAAACGTCGTCGCATCCTTGTAAGTCACGAGCGTCACCGGATCGTCGTCGGTCTGGGTGAAGCCGGGATTTCGCCACGTGAAATCCTTGCGCTGCGCAAGCTTCGCTCCATCCCAGCCAAAGCCGCCCGACGGGCCGGTCTCTGCGTCGGTGCGGTAGCCGCTCTCGGCCACGAAGTGCGCAAACTGCCCGCGCACGACCGGATACTTCCCGAGAAGAAAAGGCCTCGTGAGGGTGACGATGCGCTGCGTTTCATCCGCGCCGCGCCCTACTTCGTCAGGCGGAGAGCCTTGCTTGAAAGTGCCCGGCTCGATCCGCACGAGTTCATGGACGCGGCTGCCAACGAATTCCAGATAGACCATCTCTGCGGCTCGCGCGTGGTCGTTTCCAAAAAAGAAATACGTCGCGAGCAACGACGAGGCAGCGCCTCGGGAAAAGGGGAAAGCGCACATGGTTTCCCCCTCTTCTGCGTTTCCGAAACGGCAGCGTCAAGCCCGCCGAGGTCGATCCTAGGGCGCTCAGCCGTTGCCTTTGCGGTGGAATCATGCGAGAGACTTTTTAAGATGACGATCCTTCCCCGCTTGCTTCGATCACTCCTTGCTTTGGTGTGTTTTTTTGCTGCTGCGGATTCCGCGCGGGCGGTGGTTTATATTTCCGAATTCCTGGCGGATAATCAGGTCAATTCCAAGGTGGATGAGGATGGGGATCACTCCGACTGGATCGAGCTTTGGAATGCGGGTCCGACGGCGGTGAGTTTGAATGGGTGGTATCTCACGGATGACGCGGCTGATCTTCGGAAA
>JANLQB010000812.1:0-7022 GCA_031367565.1 Verrucomicrobiota bacterium | reverse complement strand
GCGCATTTCCACGACCCACAGCCGCCCGAGCGCGTCCCACTCGAACGCCACCGGATCGACCACGAGTGGCTCGGCGGCGACGAGTTCGACGGTGAAGCCGGACCGCACGCGCATCGCGGCGAGCGAGTCCTCCGGCGATTTCGGCGGCGGCATCTCGAACGCAAGCAGATCGCGAAACGGGCGGCGCAGCGTGTTCGCTTCGTGCGCGAATGTGTCCTCGTTTTGCCACACGACGTGGCCGCGATGAAACCAAGCGCCGTTATCGCGCCCGTCTTTCACAAAGGGCAAAACTTCACCGGCGACCGGCGTGATCGGCAGCGTCCAGCCGGTCTTCCAACCGAGATCCGCCCGATCGGATTTCGACCAGAGATGGATCGCCGTGCCGCTTTCGTTCGATTGAAAAATGTCATCGAATCCATCGCCATTCAGATCGACAAAACGCAGCCCGGCATCGCGACCTTCCGCATCCGTGAGCGCGAGCCCTTTCGGCAGCGCGAAGTCCGCCGCCTTCCAGCGCCCCGTGCTCTCGCTCCACCGAAAAATCCGGTCGCCCGCGAGGATGTCGCTGCGACCATCGTGATTGAAATCGCGCACCTGCACCGCTTCATCCGAGCGGACTTCGCCGATCACATCCGCGAGCCCGGCGAGTAGCGGCTCATCTTCTTCCCACGCTTTGTTGCGAAAAGTCCACGCGCCGAAATCGGGCTGCGTGGAGAGCAGCGTCGTCGGCCCGCCGTCGCGCACGATCGCAAATTTCACGACGCCGCCTTCGGTGATCCGCGCCGGCGCGGGACGCTCCCGCCAGCGATTTTCGGCGGGAACCCAGAGGCGCGTGAGTTGCGTGGATTCGGTGCCGATGATGACATCCATGAATCCGTCCGCATCGATGTCGAGCAGCCGCACGCCGCCGTCGCTGCCGTCCGGTGCGCGCAGCGGATGGCCGGAAAGCGCGTTCTTTTCCAGCCGGTCGAGTGCTTCGCGAAAGGTGAGAAATTTCACCCGCGATCCGTATTTCTGTTTCGCGTAGTCGATGAACTCGACCCACTGCTCCGGCCCGCTCCAGCCGTGCGGATGGAAGACGCTGGTGAACACGCCTTGCGCGCGGACGACGGCATCGAGCGCGGCTTTCCAGTCGTCGAGCATCGTCGGCGTTTTCGGGCCGAGCGCGTTCGACGCCTGCCAGTCGCTCGGCGTCATGCATGGAAATTCCCACGCGAGTTTTCCGAAGACGTAGGGATACGGATAGTCCTCGATGAAGCCCGCGTAATCGGCGAGCGAGACCTTGACCGGCGGCTTCAATTCGCCCGGGAAATATTTCGCGAAACGCGCGTCGCTGAAGCGCATGAAGACGGAGGAATCAATCGCGAGCCAGTTTCCGCCCTGACTCGTGCGGTTGAAAATTTCCGCGAAAAAACGCGGGCTTGCCGAGTTCATGGAATCGCAGCACGGCATGCGAAACGCGACGGGGCGATTGCCGGGAATGCTGGCCAGCACATCGACGCCGCCGTGATACGTGCGCGCCGCTTCCTCGAACGACGCCTGGCCCAGACACGGACACGGATGCGTGAGTGTGTGGACTTCGAGCGAGAGCCCTTCCGCGAGCCACGACTGGAGCTGCGGATCGCGCGGGTCGATCGTGTTCGTCATGATGCTGACGGGCGCGCGGCCGGAGATGCGTTTCAGGCGATCAAGGATCGGGCGGAGAAAGGCTTCGTATTTCGCAGGCTCGCGCATGTCGTCGATCGCGAGGATTACCACGGCATCGACTCCCGCCTCGCCGACCCATTGCGGCGTGATGAATTTCGCAGACTGCGCGGTCGGCCAGAACGGCGAGGGGTCATCGAGATAGGCGAGACGGTTCGCGTCCACGGCGAGGACCGTGGAAGTCGCGGCGAGTAGGGAGAACAGGATGCGCTTCATGAAATTCGCGGGAAGATGTAGCGGCAAAAGCGATTTGCGGCAGTATTTCCCCGCAGGCTGAATCCCGCTACGGTCGCGGCATGAGACTCTTTCTGTTTCTTTTCGCGTTCGCGCTTTCGCTGAAATCCATCGCGGACTCGGAGCCGCCGCGCGTCGCGACTTTTTCGATCGTCGCGTGCGATCCGAAAACGGGCGAACTCGGCGTCGGCGTGCAGTCACGCTTTCTCGCCGTCGGCGCGGTCGTGCCGTGGGCGAAAGCAGGCGTCGGAGCCGTGGCCACGCAATCGCTTGCGAATACGACTTACGGGCCGGACGGGCTGAAGTTGCTCGCGAGCGGAATCGGGCCGGAGGAAGTCGTGAAACAACTCACGGAAGGCGATCGGGAGAAAAACGTGCGCCAGCTCGGAATCGTGAACGTGGCAGGAAAAGCCGCGACTTTCACCGGCAGCGAATGCCACGCGTGGGCGGGCGGCCGCACGGGCGCGAACTTCGCTGCGCAGGGAAATATCCTCGCCGGAGAAGGCGTCGTCGCTGCGATGGCGGAGAGTTTTGAAAAATCCGCCGACCGCGGAAAGGAACTCGGCCAGCGCCTCATCGACGCACTGCAAGCCGGGCAGAAAGCGGGTGGCGACAAACGCGGAATGCAAAGCGCCGCGCTCCTCGTCGTCCGCGAAGGCTGGGGCTACGCGGGCCTGAACGATCGCTATCGAGACCTGCGGGTGGACGATCACGCCGAGCCGATCCACGAACTCCAGCGCCTCTACGATCTGCACAAACGCCTCTTCCCGGCACCCCCGACGAAGTAGCGCGGACCGGTCGCTTGACATCGCCAATCGGCTGCAATCCCATCGCGCCATGAAACTTCGCATGCTCCTCCTCACTGCCGTTTGTCTGCTGGCCACTCTCTCCGACAGCCTCGCCGCGCTGCGGGTCATCAGCGCCTTTTTTGGCCGGCCCAATAAAAATGAAGACGTGACGCGAGCCTTGCGGAACTACGTGGAAAATGGCGTGTTCGGCTTCCGGATCTCGGGGCAAAACCTCGGTGCGAAGGAGCACCACTATAAAGAGGACTATCTGCGCGTGATCTACGAGGTGGACGGGCGGCGCTACACGACGGATGGCGTGGAAGGCCAGACCTTCACTTTCGAGGGCGTGCGCAATGCGATCCCGGACCGATATTTCGGACTGCCCGGACGGGCTCCCTTCGCGGAGACGGCGTCGATCCGCATCGCGAATGGAACGAACTCCGGGCTCACCGCTTCCAGCATCGACCAGCACGGCGCGTGGCGCTGGCAGGCGGAAATCCCGCCGGGTCGCACCAGCACCGAGGTGGGCATCGTCGGGCTCGAATGGGTGATCTCGAATCGCAGCGGTGCGGTCGTGAAAAAGTTTCGCGTCAATCGCGGAGACAACCGCGTGTCGCTTTCGGGTAACTCCTCGCAGCCCGCCCCGGCAAACCGCGACTCCTCGCTGCGCGTGGAAAACAACACCGAGGCCTACGTGGCCGTGTACGCGCTGGATCGGTGGAAGGCGTGGAATTGGAAAGGCGGCCTCGCGCCGGGTGCAGCGTACGAAGCAAACGTGCCAGACGGTGAAACGTGGGTCGTGACGACGCAAACGGGACGCGTCGTGCGGCAGTTCGAGACTTATTCCCGGATGGGAACCGTGCGAGTCGCGCGCTGAATCTACGGTAGTAAAGCCGCAGCCTCAGTCGGCGAGGGAAGGCCCCACGCTTTCCATTTTGCCTCGTACTCGCTGCGCGGGAGGAGAGCGTAAACTGGACGCGCATCCGAACGGAGATAGCGGATGAGTTTCACGAGATTTTCCTCCGCCATCGTCGTGCAACCGGCGGTCGGGCGATCCACTCCACGGCGGAGGTGGAAGAAGATCGCGCTGCCTGCGCCGGGTTCGGGCGGGTCGGAATTGTGACGGATTTCGACGAGCCAGCGATAGGCAAAATCGCCGTGACGCATCTTCTGTTTCGCAAACCACGGCGGCGGGTTTTGCGGGTCGATGGTGACGTGCTGGTTGTAGTGCGGGAGCGTCGGGTCGTCGATCCACGCGTCGGCGGTGGTGACGGTGTGAAAGGGGTAACTCGCGCCGGCAGGGAGCGCGGAGTCGTAGGTGTAAATCGTGCCGAGGCGAAAGACGCCGGCGGGGGCGCGTTTGTCGCGTTCGGTTTTTTTCAAACCGGGCTCATTTTCACCGAGCACGCCGCGGCCCCACGCGAGACCGGTTTTGCCGTAGAGCACGGGCCACGCGGCGGTCACGGGTTTCCAACCGGAGCCGCTGCGCTCGAAGCATTGCAGGCGACCCGTGTTCGAGTCCCACGTCGGCGCGATGCTGACGATGAGCTGTTTTGCGCTGTCGAGTTCGCCCGCGCTCGCGGCGGTGAGCAGGCACAGGTAAACGACGGCGGACTTGATGGCGCGCAAGGCGCTTCGCATCATCGGCAACTTGAAAAATCTCCAGCGCGCAGGGGCAATTCTATTCATCATCGTGGCGACGCTTTTCGTGTACTGGCCCGCGCAGCGCAATGGATTTGTCTGGGATGACACGGCGCTCGTGCAGCGCGATCCGCTGATCCGAAGCTGGCGGCTGATCCCGGAAGGCTTCCGGCACTTTCTCTTCCTCGACGCGACGGCATCGAACTTCTACCGCCCGCTCCAGCGCGTGTCGTTCACGGCGGATTACGCGGTGTATGATCGCAGCGCGAGCGGGTGGCATCTCACGAGTATTTATCTGCACCTCGCAGCGGCAGTGGCGCTTTTTTTTCTAGCGGAAGCGCTCACGGCGAGCCGCGGCTGGGCGGGTGCGATTGCGGTGCTGTGGGCGATTCATCCGCTGCACACTTCGGCGGTCACGTATCTCGCGGGCCGGGCTGATCCGTTGCAGGCGTTGTTTGGATTCACGGCGCTCACGCTGGCGCTGAAAAGTCTCCAATCGCGTCGAACGTGGCCGCCGAGCATCGGCGCTGCGGGGTGTTTCCTGTGCGCCATGTTGTCGAAAGAGGCGGGTATTTCGGCGCTGCTGATTTGGTTTGCGATGCTCGCGTGGTATCGCTTGCCGCGAGCGGTTTGGGGAAAGTGGATCGCGCTCGGAGCGGCGGTGGTCGCGGTCTATTGCGCGCTGCGTTTCACGGCGGAAAACACCCCGCCGCCAAAGCAGGATGTGCCGCCCCTCGCCGCGCGTCCGATCCTCGCGGCGCGCGCGGTGGCGGAATATGCGGGGCTGATTCTGGCTCCGGTGAATCTGCGGATGGAGCGCGATGTCAGTTCGGGAGTGGGTGCGCCTGCCGAGCGCGACGCCATCGCAAAGCGGCGCGAGTGGCAGACTTTGCTCGGCATGGCACTGATTGCTGGCGGGATTTTTTGGTGGCGCTGGTCGCGGCGACGCGCGCCGATCGCGGCGCTGGCCTTGCTCGCGGGGCTGGTGGCGTATTTGCCGGTAAGTAATGTTTTTGCGCTGAACGCGAGCGTCGCTGAGCACTGGTTGTATGTGCCGCTCGCGTTCCTTTTCATCGCGGTGGCGATGTCGCTGCGCGAAATGCGGCGCGGGAAAATGGTCGTCGCGATGGCCGTCGTGGCGTGGGCGGGCTGGCTCGGTTGGCGAACCTGGCAGCGACAGCCCGACTGGAAAGACCAGCGCACTTTTCTCACGCAGAATATCGCGGCGGGCGGCGACAGCGCGCGGATGCGGGTGAATCTCGGGCAGGTGGAATCCTCCGCTGGCCGCGACGATCTCGCGATGGAAGAAATGAAAAAGGCGCTCACGCTCGCGCCAGATCAGCCATTTGCGCAACTCGGCGCGGCGGCAGTGCTCATCCGGGCAAATCAGCTCGACTCGGCAGAGACGCTGCTCGCGAAAGCGGAGACGCATCCCGTCGTCGCGAACGAATGCCGGTTGCTGCGCGCTTCCCTGGCGCGGATCAGGACGGGCGAAGACATCACGCCGATGCTGCGCGAGGCGGCGCTGGCCGCGCCAAATCATTGGCCGACCTGGCGGCGATACATCGGGGAACTCGATCGTGCGAATCGCCGCGTGGATGCGCTGCGTGAACTGCATGATTTCCTCGATCGACAGTCCTTCCGCGCGGAATCGTGGGCGATGCTCGGCGATCTGCTGGCGAAGGAGCACGACTACCCGCGCGCGATCACCGCTTTCACCGAAGCGACCGAACTCGATGTGCATGACGAGGAATCGCGGCAGCGGAGCGCGATCATCCGGCGCACTCCTGCGCGTTAATTCCGCCACCGGGAAACCGTTCGACTTCGCGCGGCGTAGAATTTAGTTCACATGCACCGTATGATTTCCAAACCAAATAGCGCCCTCATCATCGTGGGCCACGGCTCGACGGTGAATCCCGATTCGAGCGCCCCGACGTTTGATCACGCGGAGGAAATCCTGCGGCGCGGGAAATTTGGCGAGGTGCATTGCGCGTTTTGGAAAGAGGAGCCGAGCCTTCGGCAGGTGCTGCACATGGTGGATCGCGAGGACATCTATGTGGTGCCGAATTTCATCAGCGAAGGCTACTTCACGCGCACGGTGATCCCTCGCGAACTGGAACTCGACGGGCCGATCACGCAGCGCGGCGGACGGACGATCAAGTATTGTGAGCCGGTGGGAAATCACGCGCGCATGACGGAGCTGCTGATGCATCGCGCCGCGCAAATCGCGCCCGGTGTGCCGCCGGCGGAGACGAGCCTTTTCATCGTGGGGCACGGGACAAATCTAAATGACAACTCCGCCGCCGCCGCGAAGCGCGAGGTGGAGCGCATCCGCGAGCGCGGCCTCTACGGCGAGGTGCTCAGCGCCTTCATGGAGGAAGACCCGCTCATCGCAAAATGGGACGAGCTTTCCACGAAGCCGAACGTCGTCGTCGTGCCGTTCTTCATCGCGGACGGGCTGCACAGTTACGAAGACATCCCGGTCCTGCTCGGCATCGCCGACGAATCGCCCGGCGCGGCCAGCGTGAACCGCGACGCGGTCTTTCGCGGCAATCCGTATTCGCGGCGCGGACGCACCCTTTTCTACGCGAGCGCGATCGGCACCGAGGCGCTGTTCGCGGAGATCGTCCTGGATCAAGTCGCCGCCTTCGACGC
>JANLQB010000746.1:0-2711 GCA_031367565.1 Verrucomicrobiota bacterium | reverse complement strand
GGAAAAGGACGTGCGAATTCTGGTGCCGTTCACCGCGCAGCCGGGGCGGCGTCCGATCGTGCTGGCGAGTGCGGATGGCACGTTCGCGAGCCTCGCGAATTTCGAGCATCACGCGGAGGAATACCGGCTCGACGCGCAGTTTTACATCGAGCGCGAGCAACTGCTCGGACGCCGCGAGGCGACGCTCGCGGTGCGCACGGCGCTGCTGCTCGGCGATGCGCGGATCGCGCTGGAGCTATTGCAGGAGGCAAAGCTGACGATCACCTCGATGACGCTCGATGGGATCACGACGACGAGCGAAGTGAAGTCGCCGAAACTCGCGGCGGACAAAGTATTCACGCATACTTTCAATGTGCCGGAGCGACTAGCGAAGCTGACGGTGACGCTGACCGGGAAAGTCGATGTGTTGAGCAAGGGGGGAGAGAAGAGCGACCTTGTTGCGTCACGTTCGTGGGACATCAACGGCATGGATAAAACCGAGGCGACGCACGACGGACATCTAAGTAAGTTCGGTGAAAATTATGTATTCGAGTTGCTAGGAAAAAATGGTGAGCCGCTGGTGGATCAGCAGGTCGTGTTTCAGATCCGACGCCAAGGTTTCACAGGGTATCAGACGATCCCGTTGCGCACGGATGAGAAGGGTCGCGTGGCGCTCGGGAAACTCGAAGGCATGGCGTCGGTTCACGCCGAGGTGGCGAATGGGCGCAAGGATCGCTGGGGGCTTGATGAGTTCGCGCGGACTTGGCCGGAGGTGATTCACGCGAAAGCTGGCGAAGTCGTGCGTGTGCCTTGGATCGGTGCGTTGAAGCCCGAGACGGTTTCGCTGCTGGAAACACGCGGCGGAGAATTTGTCGGCGACCTTACGATGTCGGTGAAGGCGGTTCCAGGATTCCTAGAGTTAGGCGGACTAAAGTCCGGCGACTATTCTCTTCGGATTCGTGATGACGGACTTCACGCGATCTCGGTGCGCGTGACGGCTGGCGATGCGGTGGGCGGTTGGCTGATGGCTCCGAATCGTTCGCTGGAAGTGCGCGAGGCCGCGCCTCTCTCTGTCGATTCCGCGAAAGTCGATGACGACGGCGTGGCGATTCAACTTCGCAATTGGAACAAGTTCACCCGCGTTCATGTCGCGGCGTCGCGCTTTCTTCCGAGCGAAGGATTGTTTGGCGGGCTCGCAAATTTCTCGGGCTTCGGCCCGGCGGCGATGACACCAGATAGGCTGCCAAACCTCTTCGCGGGCGGTCGCGAAATTGGAGATGAATATCGCTACATTCTCGAACGACGGTATGCCCAGAAATTTCCCGGCAACATGCTTTCGCGGCCCGGCCTGCTGTTAAATCCTTGGGAAAAACGGTCGACCGACCTCGAAGCGCAGGATCAAGCGGCGATGCAGGCACCGCCCTCTGCTCACGGTGCTCGTGCGGGCAGCACGGCGCTAGCAGGTGAGTACAAGACCAATTACACGAAGCCAGCTCCGGATCACGGTGAAGATCGCAACATCGACTTCCTCGCGGACGCCGCGCCGGTGCTTTACAACCTCGTGCCCGACGACAAGGGCGTCGTCCGGGTTCCGCGTAAGGCGCTCGGGGACCGGCAGCAGGTGCAGGTTTATGCGGAGGATTTGAGCAGCGCGATTTGGAGCACGTTCACGCTGGCGGAGGTGCCGACGAAATTTCAGGATCTGCGGCTGACGCGCCATCTCGATCCGGCGAGCCCTTTCACGGAAAAGAAGGAAGTGACCGTGCTCGCGACGGGCGGCGCGCTGATGCTCGCGGACATCCTAACTAGTGAGATGGAGAGCTATGACACGCTCGGCGGAGTCCACGCGCTTTTCACTACGCTGAACGGCGACGCGAATCTCGCGAAGTTTGCGTGGGTGCTGCAATGGCCGTCGATGAAGGACGAGGAGAAGCGCGCGAAATACAGCGAGTTTGCGTGTCACGAACTGAACTTTTTCCTGAGCCGGAAGGATGCGCCGTTCTTCGCGAAAGTGGTGCAGCCGTATCTGCGGAACAAGAAGGACAAGACCTTCATGGACGACTATCTCATCGGCGCGGAATTGAAGCGCTACCTGGAGCCCTGGGCATATGCGCGGCTGAATGTGGTGGAGCGCGCGCTGCTCGCGCAAAGGCTGCCGGGCGAGTCGGCGAACACCGCGCGGCATCTGCGCGAGCTGTGGGAATTGCTGCCGCCGAAGCCCGAGGAGGATGATCGGTTGTTTGAGACGGCGCTGCGCGGGCGGGCGCTGGAACAGGCGGAGGAGGCTAAGGCTGAAGGTGTGGTTGCGATGGATGGCGTGGCGGATTTTCGTAAGGCGAAGGGGGAAGCGGAGTCTTTAGCCGCGCTCGCACTCGCGTCAGCGGAAGCACCCGCGGCACCTGCGCCTGCGGCGGCGGGAAAGCCGGTGACAGCGATGGTGGCGGGACGTTTGATGGAACGCGGGGAAATTCTCTCGCGAGACAAAGACGCAAAATCATCGGCGCTTGGAGGGGAGTTCCTGGCAGAGGCGAATTCTTTGACCGACAATCTGAGTGTCGCTGAAAAGCGCAAAGAGGGTGGCCGGTTTGCCGGAGGCGCTGGCGGTGCGAACGAATTCTTCGGATTGGAAGTCGCCCAGCAACAGCGCGGCCTTGCCTTGCAGCAGGCTTACTTCCGTCGTCTCGGGCCGACGAAGGAATGGGCGGAGAATAACTATTACCAGCTACCGATCG
>JANLQB010000731.1:0-2028 GCA_031367565.1 Verrucomicrobiota bacterium | reverse complement strand
GCTCGCGATGGAAACCAGTAGCGCGATGACGAAGAGCCACTTCCAGCGGCGGAGGAAATCGAGGATGAGAATTTTCATGGCGCGTTATTTCGTGAGCGCGAGGAAAAGTTCTTCGAGCGTGAGCGCCTGCGTCTGCACATCCCGTGCGCCGCGTTGCGCGAGGGAATTCAGCGGACACGTGAGTGTGTCGAGCACGCCGCGCCAGCGGCGACCTTCGTGCTCCTGCAAAGTGAGGCCGGGCACGTGCGCGAAGGCTTCCACGTTTTCCGCTTCCCACTCCGCCTGCAAATGCCGCTCGACCAGTTCGCCCGTCGCGCCTTCCACAATCAGCCGACCTTTGTTCAGGACGCCGACGCGATCGGCGAATCTTTCGAGATCGGAAAGCTGGTGCGACGAGATGAAAACCGTGCGCGCTTCATCGCGAACGATGGCGAGTAACTCGGAGAAGACGGCCTTTTTCGTATGCGCGTCGATGCCGGTCGTGGGCTCGTCGAGCACGAGTAATTTCGGATGCCATGCGAGGGCGAGGAGCAGCGCGAGTTTTGTGCGTCCGCCAAAGGAAAGCGTGGCGATGCGGTCGTTCGCGGAGATGCCCCATTCCTGCATGAGCCGCGCGCAATACGCGTCGTCCCAAGTCGGACGAAAGCCGCGTTTGAACCGGATCGCGCGCCCGATTTTTCCCCACGCGACAAAATTCAAATCGGGGCCGACATACGCCGCGCAGTTTTTCACCGCGACTTCATCCCGCTCGTGATCGAGGCCGCAGACCTTGATCGTCCCAGCGTCCGGCGAACCCATGCCGAAGATCTGGTCGATGAGCGTGGTCTTGCCCGCGCCATTCGGCCCGATGAGACCGTAGATCGAACCGCTCGGCACGGTGAGGTCGAGCGGCCCGAGGGCGAAGCGCGGGTAGTGCTTTTCCAACGCGGAAACTTCGAGGGCGGGAGGTGTGTTCATGGTTGTTCGTTCAGTGTTTCGAGAAAAAGGCGGCGGACTTCCGCGGGCTTCAGGCCGGCTTCCGTGGCTTCGCGCGCGGCGGTTTTGAGCAGGGTGCGGGCGTGTTCGATCTTCACCTCGCGGCTGCGATCCCCGCCGCCCTCGGCGACAAAAGTCCCGAGCCCCTGCCGCCGAAAAATGATCCCTTCACGTTCCAGTTCCTCGTAAGCGCGCTTCACCGTGATGACGCTCACCAGCATTTCCTCCGCAAGTTGGCGGAACGAAGGAAGCGCATCCCCCGGCGTGAGTTTCCCATCGCCGATCGCGCGCTTCAGGCCAGAGATGATCTGCTCGTAAAGCGTCCCCGGCGCGGCGGGAGAGATCGGCGGGAGCAGGAGTTTGAAGGATTTCGGAGGCACGGCGTCGGTTTGAATTACTGTGCATATTCAACATATACAGTCGGCTGTCCACGGAAATCTAAAAGATTTTTAACGAGCCATCTTGCCGCTTGCCTCCCGGCGCGCCGTTTCCCATCCTCCGCGCTCAAAATTTTACCCTAGAAAATATGTCTCAAAAAGTTGCTTTCGTCGGAGTCGGTCGCATGGGCGCAAACATGGCGCGCCGCCTCAAGGATCAAGGTTTCACCGTCAGCGCCGTGTATGATCGCTTTCGCGAATCGGCCGTGAAACTCGCCGAAGAACTCGGCACGAACGCGCCGGAAACGCTCGCGGGCGTGACGGCGGCGGCGGATGTCATCATCACGGTCGTCACCGATGACGAGGCGATGGATACGATCTTTGCGGAGAGCGGCGATTCGCTGCTCACGGGCGCGAGCGGGAAACTCTTCATCAATTGCGCCACGATCTCACCCGCCACGCACGTCGAGACGGAGCAGCGCGCGGAAAAAGCCGGCGCGGAATCGCTCGAAGCCTGCATGGCGTCGAGCATCACGCAGGCGCGCGAAGGTTCGCTCTATCTCATGCTCGGCGGAAAGCCTTCCGTGTTTGAAAAGGCGAAGCCCGTGCTGGAAAAGCTCGCGGCTTCGATGCGTTACGTCGGCATCACCGGCCAGGCCGCGAAAGTGAAGGCGCT
>JANLQB010000700.1:0-3094 GCA_031367565.1 Verrucomicrobiota bacterium | reverse complement strand
GTATCAGATCATCGACGACGTGCATCATCCCGAGGGTCTGAAAGGCGGGTCGCTTTTCCGCACTGGCGCGCTTTACGGAGTGCTGCCGCAAAAAGCGGGGATGAATGTGCTGATGGCCGAACGTCCAGATGTGGAGCAGTGGAATCGGGGGACGATCTCAGTGTTGGGAAATCATGTGGAGCACTGGCTGAACGGGCAGAAAGTGCTGGAGTATGAATGTGGCAGCGCGGCGCTCAAACAGGCCGTGGCGACAAACAAGGCGAAGGTGCATGCGAGCTTCGGATCGAAAGTGAAGTCGTCGCTCGCGATCCTCGACAAGGGCGAGGAAATCTCGTTTCGGAACCTGAAAATTCGCCCTCTTTCCGCGACTAAGTCTCCGCCTTTGACCGCTCCCGGCGCGGACGCTGTCGCACCGATGAAGCCCGTCGCGCCCCCCGCGACTCCGCCCAAATCTGAATTCAAACTTCCACCTCCCCCACCGCTCCCCGTTCTAAAATAACCCCATTTTCCCATGCGCCGCGTTCTCTTCTGTCTCGTCCTTTTCCTCTCCTGCCTGCGCGCTTTCGGCGCAGAGCCGAATACCCTCACCGACGCCGAGAAAGCGGACGGGTGGAAGCTGCTCTTCGACGGCAAAACGACGGCGGGTTGGCTGGCCCTCGGCGGGAAACCTTTTCCTGACAAGGGATGGACGGTGAGCGGGGGCACGCTGCATCACGCGAAAGGTGCGGGCGGTGGCGACATCGTCACGGCGGATTCGTATGAGGATTTTGAACTCACTTGGGAGTGGAAGATCGGCGAGGGCGGAAACAGCGGGTTGAAATACAATCTGCCCGATGTGGCGAAGGGCATCGGCTTTGAATACCAGCTCCTCGACGACGTGAAGCATCCCGACGCACAGCTCCATGAGGGCACGCGCACCACGGGATCGCTGTATGATGTGATCGCCGCGCCTGCTGATAAGAAGTTGAACGCGGTGGGCGAATGGAATTCCAGCCGCGTCCTCGTGAAAGGAAATCACGTCGAGCAATGGCTGAACGGCGTGAAGACGGTGGAATTTGAAATGGGAAGCGACGCGCTAAAAAAGGCGATCGCCGCGAGCAAATTCAAGACGCACCCGGTCTTCGGATTGAAAACGAAATCACCGATCTTGCTGCAAGATCACGGCGATGAAATCTCGGTTCGTTCCGTGAAAATCCGCGCGCGCGCCGCAAAGTAGCGCCCTCTTTTTCCATGAACGAAGAGCGGCTGCGCGAGGGGATGGCCGAGGACTTCGCGGAGATCGCGTTGACGCGGATGCCATTCGGCAAATTCGGCCCCGCGCATTTCCCGCCGCGCGGCGTCCCGATCTACGATTTGCCGGTCGAGTACCTGGCATGGTTCGCGCGCAAGGACTGCTTTCCGCAAGGCCGCTTCGGCGAACTGCTCCGCATCGTCCACCAGATGAAAGTCGATGGTCTCGACGAAATCTTCGACCCGATCCGCCGTCGTGCCGGAGGCAAGACGCGACTGCGGCCCAAGCGCGAACCGGTCCGCATCAAGGACGAAGCAGATTTGTTTTGAACCGCGTCGTGCCTACTGCTTTGGCGTGATCGCGCGGTAGATGCGCATGGTGTTTGCGCCGACCGTCGTGTCGGTAAACTGGACACTCTGGCTGCTCGCGCTCATTTCGATGTCCGTGAGCTTCGTCCACGTCGCCGCAGACAGCGCGTCTTTGTATTGGATCGTGTAGCTCTTGTAAGGCTGGGCGGCGAAAGAGAGCGCCTTGCCTGGGCCGCTCGCGGGCTTCGAGATCGTGAGGAAAAAGCGGCTCGCGGGATTGCGCGGATCGGTGCCCGCGAGGAATTCCTGGAGATTCGTTTTCCCATCACCATCCGTGTCGAGTACGGCGTCGGCACCGCTGTTTGGGTTCAAGCCGTTCGCGATTTCCCACGAGTTTTGCATGCCGTCGCCATCGCTGTCCGTGAAGGTCGCGGTGAGCGTCGCATTCGTGCTCAGCGCGAAGCCATACGAGTTCGAGACGATGACGGAATACGTCCCGCCATCGTCCGCCAGCACATACGGAATCGGCAGCGTCTGGTTCGTCGCGCCCGCGATGTTCACGCCATTTTTCCGCCACTGATAGCGCAGGCTGGAGCCGGAACTGAAGACCGTGAAATTCGTGCTCGTACCTTGTTCGGCGGAGACGGTCGCGGGCTGCGTGATGATGATCGGCGAAGCATCGGGATAGAGCCGCGCTTGTGGAATAATCTGCTTCGCGACGCCCGGCGCGGAATAGGAAAGCTGCGCGATTTCGCCGCCGCCTCCCTGGAAAAACTCCATCACGATCGTGTAAAGCTGACCGGCAGTGAGCGCGATCGTTCCCACGTCCTCGGTCGCGCCGTGATACGTCCAGTTATTCACCAGCGTCTGGCCATTCACGTAAAGGCGCACGCCGTCGTCGGAGTTTGTGTAAAAGGTATAGGTGCCCGTCGTCGTGGGACGAATTTGTCCGCTCCAGCGAATGCTGAAGTTTTCCGTGCCGATGCCGAACGCATTCGGAAATCCCGCCGGTCCAAAGTTCACCGTCGCGTCGATCCGCGTGCCTGCAGGATTTCCAAACACGGCGATGTTCGTGAAATATTCACCTTTCAAACCCTGTGAAACGGGAGCGTTCGCAAAGAGCGTGATCGGTGAGGAAGTGGTCACGCTCACGGCGTTGTCGATCGCCTTCGCGGTGATCGTGTGAACGCCGCCCGTCGCCGCCCACACGAACGGGTATGGCGCGACCGTGGCCTCTCCGATCTTCAAGGTGCCGTCGTAGTATTCCACTTTCACAATCGTGCCGTCCGTGTCGGAAGCGGTGGATTGGAAGGTCACATTTGCGGGCACGGTGACGCTTGTGTTATCTGCGGGCAACGTGATCGAAATGCTGGGCGCGACGTTCGCCGAATTCGCCGTGCCGGGCGTCGTGCCGCTCGCGATCCAGTTCGCCGGATCGTCGGCATACGCACTGCCGGTGAGCCGCTGGAGCGAAGGCCCACCGCCGTCCGCGAGCACTGGCCACGGCAGCTTGTCGTTGTAGCGCACGGAGTCGATGATGTCGTAAGGCACCGTC
>JANLQB010000695.1:0-6992 GCA_031367565.1 Verrucomicrobiota bacterium | reverse complement strand
AATTCCCCGTGATCGAATCCACCACCATCGGCGGCACCTCCACGCTCGCCGACGGCGGCTCCGACACCTCGCTCTCCTCTTGCGCCACCCGCACCGCCGAGATCTTCGCGACTCGCGGCACAGCGGGCGCAGATTCCGTCTCTGCTCGACCTCCAGCCACCACGGAGATCTCAAATCCACCACCATCCACATCCACCTTCAGGATTGCCCGAGAGCCAGCCACGGACTCCGTTTTCAGAGAGATCGCGACCTCTTTCTCCGCCCCCGGTGCGAGCGCAAACCGACTCTCCTCCACCGCAAACGGCGCGCCGACCGACAGCACCACTTTCGCCTCCATCCCACCGCGATTTTCGAAAAACACCCGTTCTTTCGCATTCGCAGTTCCTTTCTGGAAAACCACATTTTCCGGCCGCACCGCCACCACGGCAGGCAGCGCTTTCGCCGTTACCGGCAGTCGTACCGCATACGCACCCGAAGAAAATCTTAGCGTATCCTCCAGCGCCGCCACATCCGTCTCCGCAGTCTGCAAGGCCAGGGTCGCCACCCCATGGGCCGCCAGGGACAACGAATTTTTGAAGATCAGACGCGGGCTCGCCGAGACCTCCACCTCCAGCGCGTTGTCGGTATTGTTCCGGATCTCAATCGACCCTGCCCGCAGCCGACGCCCAGCATCCTGCGCCAGCACCAAATCCGTCGGCGCGACCACCAGCGCCTCCTCCGCGACTCCGTGCAAAACCACCGCCACATCCGCCTGCGACGTAAACGTCACCTGACTCTCAAATTTTCCCGGCCGCTCCGGCGCGAACACGATCTTCACCGCGCGCTTTTCTCCGGGGGCCAGCTTGTAGTCCCGCAAACCCTCCACCTTCCACGGCGCACCGACTTCGAAACTCCCCTCCGCGAATCCGCCTCCGCTATTGGAAAACTCCAGCATCTTCGCCCGGCTCGCTCCAACCAGCAACGACCCGAAATTCAACTCCCCCGGCCCGACGATCTGCGGCGCATCATCCGCGATCGCGATCGTCACCTCCACCGGCGCCGAAACTCCCTCTTTGCTCCGAACCGAAAACGTGAACCGATCCGCCACCACGCCCAGATCCGCCGGAGGCCAGTACGTCACCACCGCCGACTCTGCCCCCGTCGCCCGCATCGCGGACAATTTTCCCCGCACCGGCTCCTGCTTAATGATCCACGAAAGCGTCTGCGCCCGCGTCCCGTAGATTTTCAGCGGCACATCCACGCTCCCGCCGCGCTTCACCGTCACCTTTTGCTCCATCGGCTGAGGAGGCGCGGGCACTGCGACGACTTTCGGCACAGCCAGCGCCATCGGAGCCGGTCCCACATTTAGAAAAAGCAGGGCAGCCGCGAGCCGAAGCGGGTTAAAAAACGAAGGAAATTTTTCCACGGGTCTGGAACGAGTGTTGCGATGTAGCGCACCCGCCGCGCCTTGACAATCCGCACCGCAGCGACCTTTCGATAAATTGGTTGCCGCACCGGAAAGGGGCCGATATGAAGCCCCCGTCTTTCTGCACATGAGAAAATTCCGCGTTCCCCGAATCCTCGCCGCCGCGCTTGCCTGCGTGCTTTGCGGCCTGTCGACCGATGCTTTCGCTCAATCAAAAGGAGCCCCGGGAGCCCCAACCGCCGCCACGCAGATGAAGAAGCCCTCAATCCTCATCGGTCGTCAGCAAAAGGCCATCGTGAACAAAGACCTCGTGGACGTCATCAATCCCGAAAACTCCCGCGCCGTCGTCTCCATCTCCAAGCAGCGCCTATATCTCATAACCGGCGACCAGATCTACATCGACTCGCCCATTTCCTCCGGCAAAGCGGGCCACTCCACGCCGCAGGGAAATTTTTCCATCATGGAAAAAGACGCCGATCACCGCTCCAGCATCTACGGCAATTTCGTCGATCGCAGCGGTCGCGTCGTCCGCAGCGGCATCAGCAGCAAGATCGACTCCGCGCCGAGCGGCACCCGCTACCAGGGCGCGCCCATGAAATGGTTCTGCCGCCTCACCGGCAACGGCGTCGGCTTCCACATCGGCATCCTTCCCGGCTACCCCGCCTCGCACGGCTGCATTCGCCTGCCCGAAGACATCGCGCCGCTCATTTACCAAAAGGTAAAAGTCGGCACTCGCGTCCGCGTCGAAGCCTAACGCTTCACGCCAGCAAAGCTCGCCGCAGCAGATCCAGTGCGGTCTGCACCGTCAGCTTTTTGAAAGTCTCGCGATCCGTCGCGAAGCGGAATCGCTTCACCTGCGTCGCGATCGTCTTTCCCGCAAGCGCCACGAAAACCGTTCCGAGCGGCTTCTCCGCCGTTCCGCCGCCGGGTCCCGCAATCCCCGTCGTCGCCAGCGCAAAATCCACGTCCGCCTTCGCGCGCGCACCTTCCGCCATCGCGGTCGCCACCTCCGCGCTCACTGCGCCGTGGACCGCGATCAAAGCAACGTCCACCCCGAGCGCGCGCACTTTCGCCTCATTCGCGTAAGTCACGAAGCCTTCCATAAAAACCGCCGACGCTCCCGGCACATTCGTCAGCGAATCCGCTAAATGCCCGCCCGTGCAAGATTCTGCCGTCGCCACCGTCGCCCCGCGTTCGATCAGTAAATCGACCACCACTTTCTCGATGGACCGCTCATCCTGCGACACGATGTGATCGCCCAATTCCTCACGAATAATTGCCTCCGCGCGATCCAGCAACTCCGGCGCACCGATCGTCCGCACATCCACCTCGCCCGGCCGGGCGCAATAACCCAACTCGATCCCCAGCGCCAAAAGCGCCACGCCCACGCGTTCTTCCACCAGCGATTCTCCTAGCCCGCCGATCCGGTAAATGCGCATCCCAAACGCCGACTGCGGCGCGATATTTTCCAAAATTGGCAGCGCCTTTTCGCGAAACATCGGATGCAACTCGCGCGGCGGACCCGGCAGCAAAAAAAAGTGCGGCGAAGGTTTCCCACCGCAATTTGCCGGGAGATAAAGCCCCGGCGCCGTTCCAAATTCATTCGCCAACACCGTCGCCTCGCGCGGACGCAGCGCCTGCAATTCCACCCGCGGGCTCATCCGCATCTCCCGCCGCGCAAACCGCGCCGCAATCGCCCGCATGATCTCCTCATCATGCTCCAGCTTCAGCCCCAACATTTCCGCCACCACATCCCGCGTGATGTCATCCGTCGTCGGTCCCAACCCACCCGTGATGAGCACCACGTCCGCCCTCCCAAAAGTCTCCAGTAGCGCCTCCCGAATCGCCACCCCATCCGGCACCGTCACCTGCCGCTCCACCCGCAGCCCCAGCGGAAACATCTCCTCCGCCATGAACTTCAGATGCGTATTCAAAACCTGCCCGAGCAAAAGCTCGCTGCCGGTGTTGAGAACTTCGACGATCATTCCCCGCGCAACCGCGATTCCCAGCCGGAAATCTTCTCAGCCAGCGCCGGGTCGCTGCTCGTCGCGATGAAGCGCAAATTCGTCAGCATTCGCCCGAGCATTTGGCGCGGGGTCGTCGGATCGAGATGCTGCTGGGTGAGCATGAGATTTTGCTGCGCGAGAAGCGCGGCGCATTCCTCGACGCTCACGCGACGCCCGCCGTGGAAAGGATCGAAAATTACTTCCCCGTGGCGCACGAGAAAATGGCCAGGCAGGCCCACACCGTCGATCGCGATCCCGGCGCGACGACCGACCAGAATGTACACCAGCGCGAGTGAGATCGGGATGCCGAGGCGCGTCTCGATCACACTCGGCAGGAGCGAATTCGTGTACTGGTAATACTCGTTTTCATTCCCGCGCAGCCGCAGATCGCGCCCGAGGAATTGCCCCAGCGCCGCCACGCGCGACAATTTCCGCGGCCCCGTCGCCGAAAGTCGCGTCAGCGCCTCGCGCCCCCACGCGTCGAGCAATTCCTGCTGCACTGTAAAATCTTCGCCCGGCGAAAACGCCCGCGCCAAATCCCACGACGCCGTCTCGATGTCTCCGTGCTCGCCAAAATTCGCGCACAATTCCCCAAACGCATCGCCCGCCTTCCGATCCTCAAGCACCCGGATGATCTCACTCAACTGCTTCGCCGCCCGCGCCGAGTCCGCGGAGTTCGCCGTCTTCAGCAGATCGCGCAGCCCGTCGATCTCCTCCTCACCGCGCAGCGTCAATTGCTCCTTCACTAGCGCCACCGTCACCGGATCATCGTCACCGAGGAGTTGCAGCACTGCGCGTTTCTGGGGGAGTTCGAGCATGTTATTTAGCCGGGTTCGCTTCTTACTTCCACCACCTCGCCCGGCTCACAGCCAAACGTAAATTGAATGGGCCGGCAACACACCGTGCAGTCCTCAACCGTCAGGTAATCGCCCTGCGAAGTATCCACCATCATCGTCCATCCCTCCCCGCAGTGGGGGCATTCGACTTCGGTTTCAACGAGCAGGTTCATGTTCCGCCAGCGCCAGTCGCGGTGCGTCGGCCCAGAGCTCTTCGAGCGAGTAGTAGTCGCGTTTTTCCTGATGGAAAACGTGGACGATCACATCCGAAAAATCCGCCACGACCCACTGGCTCAGCGGGAAGCCGTCGATCCGCGTCGGGCGGACGTTGTGCTCTTTGCGCAGTCGATCTTCCAACTCGCTCACGAGCGCCTTCAAATGCGGCTCCGAGTTTCCCGAGCAGATGATGAAAAAATCCGTGAAGCTGGTCAGGCGACGCATGTCGAGCGCCACGATTTCGTCCGCTTTTTTATCGGCGAGGATTTCGGCGCACAGGTGGGCGAGTTGTTCTGAGTTAATTGGATGGCTCCCGGTAAAGTTGCCGGCGCGCGATGATTTCGAGCACCTGGTCGCGCACGAGATAGCGGATGGACGCCCCTCGCGCAACCCGCGTCCGCACTTCCGTCGCCGAAATATCCACGCGCCGGACGATCGTCGGGAAGTCGTGCGGCGCATCGTGTTCCCCTCGTCCGAAGACGACAAACTGCACCGCGCGGCGCAGTTCTTCGTACGAATGCCACGTGTGCAGCTTCGCCACATTGTCATGGCCGATGAGGTAGAAAAACTCCGCGTCCGGCCAGCGCCCGCGCAGCTCATGCACCGTCTCGATCGCGAAACTCGGCCCCGTCCGCCGCAGATCGCAATCTTCCAAATCAAACCCCGATTCACCCGCCAGCGCCGCCGCCAGCATCTCACGGCGCACCTCGCCGGGAGTCGGCGTCGTGCCGAGTTTATGTGGGGAATAGGCCGCCGGGATGAACAGCACGCGATCCAGACCGAGTTGCTCCCGCGCTTCCCGAGCGAGGATGAGATGCCCGTGGTGAATCGGATCAAAACTCCCGCCGTAAAGCCCGATCTTCATGTCAGTGAAAGCGGAAGGGAGCGCCATCCGTACTGCCGTTTCATTGGTAAAGCAGATACCCCTGCCGCGCCGACTTGAAACGCGCCACGCCACTTTCCCACCCCGCCGCGATGCGCTGCGGCGCGGTGCTCGCGAGCTGAGACCGGATGGACGTGCTTCCGTAGATCTTCCAAAAAATTCCGTCCGCATCGTGATAACGCGCAAAGACGCTCGGCGACGCGGGCCGGTTCACCTCACTCAAAATCTGCACCCCGAGCGCCGCAAAATTCACCGGCGACCGCGGCGACAACCGGATGCGGCTCCCCTGTTTTCCTTCAAACGTGATCGGCTCAAAACTCACCCCCGGCAGCCCCAGCGAACGCATCCGCGCCGTGAACGTCCCCGCGTCCAGCCATTTGCTGCACACGATCTCAAAAGGAAACGGCTGCCCTGCGCCGATCTCGATCCCCACGCCATCCAGCGATCCGGGGATGCTCGTCGCCGCATAATACGCGCACGATTCCGCGCGCGGAATATTCGGCGAAGTCTGCACCCAGCGCAGCCCCGTGTCCGACCACATCATCCCCCGCGACCAGCCCGTCATCGGCACCACCGTCAGCTTGCAACGCGCGCCCGTCCACCCATTCGCATTCGCCATCCGCGCCAGCTCGCCGGTCGTCATCCCGTGCAAATACGGCACCGGAAACTGTCCCACGTACGACTTCCATCGCGCCTCGATCGGCGGCCCCTCCACGCGCAAACCACCGAGCGGATTTGGCCGGTCGAGCACGATAAATTCCAGCCCATTTTCCCCCGCCGCCTCCATGCACAGCGCCATGCACGAGACATACGTGTAACTCCGCACGCCGATGTCCTGCATATCAAAAACCAGCGCATCCAGGCCCGCCAGCATCTCGCGAGTCGGCTTCCGCGTCGGTCCATACAACGAATGCACCGTGAGCCCTGTCGCCGCATCGCGCCGCGAAGAAACATACCGCCCCGCCAGCACCGTCCCATCGATCCCGTGCTCCGGCGAAAATAGCGCCACCAGCTTCACATTCCCCGCGTTTTTCAAAATCACCCGCGTCTTCGAGCCTCCCGAACTCACCCCGGTCTGATTCGTCACCAGCCCCACGCGTTTCCCCGCGAGCTGCTGAAAACCATCCGCTTGCAAACGGTCGATGCCGAGTTGTACCGCGCGGGCGTTGGCAGCGAGGAGCAAAGTGAGAATGACAAAAACAAAGCGGCGCATGGCGGAGGAAACTGAGCGGTAGGAGTGCTGGCAGGAAGTCTGAAATATACCCATCCCCCACCGCGTTATGGGTACCGCCACACCGATGGATGAAAACCCTGAGAAGTTATGGAATGAATTTACAAGCGCCCACACCGTGCCGCAGCCTCCCTCCATGCAGCGACTCTCCCTCGTCCTCGCCGTCGTGGACCAAGCCGTGCGGCAAACTGGCGGCATTCGCGTGGAATCCACCGTGGGAAAAGGAACCACGTTCCGCGTTCATCTCCCGCTCGTGAGCAAGTAGCGTCGGCCCGTTTCGCGCTTCTGCTTCGACATCCCGCCCGCCGCCCGCGTAACAAATCGCGATGCAGCAACCAGCCATCGGCATCATCGGCGGCAGCGGCCTTTACCAAATCGAAGGCCTCACCGATCCGACCGAACACGTCCTCGAAAC
>JANLQB010000689.1:0-4868 GCA_031367565.1 Verrucomicrobiota bacterium | reverse complement strand
TCCATCGAGCAAACCGCGCCGGTCACGCCGATCGAGCCGCCGACCGTCGTGCCGACGTGCGCGATGATCGCATCTGCGCCGACATCGGCCATCGCTTTCGCCTCATCGGCGGTCGCGACATAGACGATGGTGAAAAGATCCATGCGATGCGCGAGGGCGATCATGTCGATTTCTTTTTGCACGCCCATGCCGGTCTCTTCGAGCACGCCGCGGAATTGCCCGTCCACGATCGTATGCGTCGGGAAATTGTTCACGCCCGAGAAGCCCATCTCTTTCACGCGCCCGAGCCAGTGCCACATCCGACGGCGCGGATCGGTGCCGTGGACGCCGCAGATGACGGGGATTTCTTCCACAATCGGGAGCACTTCATATTCGCCAATGTCCATCGCGACCTGGTTCGCATCGTCGTAGGCCATGAGCCCGCAAGTGGAGCCGTGGCCGCTCATGCGGAAGCGGCCGGAGTTGTAAATGATGATGAGGTCCGCGCCGCCTTTTTCGATGAACTTCGCGCTGATACCCGTGCCCGCTCCGGCGGCGATGATGGCTTCACCGCGATCGAGCGTGGCGTTCAGGCGGTCGCAGACTTCCTGACGTGTGTAGGGGTTTCCTTTTCCGGTCCAAGGGTTGGGCATAAAATAAAGTAGGTGTTGAGGGTTGAACGGGGATGTTCGGGGTTGGTGTGGGTGCTTGGAAAGGTTTTGTGTGTCCTGAATAGCGGATGGTGCGAGTGCGACTATTGCTGCGATTCCTTTTGCAGGCGCTTGAGTTTGCCCGCGAGGCTTACTTTCGAGGCGGAGTTCATGCGGTCGATGAAGAGGATTCCGTGAAGGTGATCCGTCTCATGTTGCAGCGCGCGCGCGAGCAGGCCGGTCGCTTCAAATTCGATCGTCGATCCATCCAAAAGCTGCGCCTTCGTTTTCACTCCCGCGGCGCGCACGATCTCCGCCGTCATGTCGGGGAAACTCAGGCAGCCTTCGTTACCCGACTCCTTCTCTTTCGAGAGCGTCAACTCGGGATTCAGGAGGATGAGTGGCATGTGTCCATCCACCGACACGGGCCGCCCGCCGATCAGCATCGTGCTCGGGCGATCTTCGATTCCGGCCACGTCAATGACCGTGAGCTGGATGGGCACGCCGACTTGCTGCGCCGCAAGGCCGACGCCGTTCGCGGCCTCCATCGTGTCGAGCATGTCCTCCGCGAGTTTGTGAATCTTGGCGTCGGCTTTGGTGATGCGCGCGCCTTTCGTGCGCAGCGCCGGATGTCCGTATTTTACGATCTCTAATATCATTTCAGCATCTTCTCGGTGAAAGCGGAGAGGTTCCCTTCGACTCCCGCCTCCTTCAAGGCATCAAGCACTTTGATCATCACGCCAAAGGGAGCCTTGCGATCCACGCTCAGCGCGAGTCGCGGCGGCGGCGTTTGTTCGAGCATCCCCGCGAGCGCTGGCCCCAGCTCGCTCAGCGTGATCTTTTTCGAGCCGAGAAAAATCTCCTCATCCTCCGAAATCGACAGCACCACGGGCCGGGCCGGATTCTCCGAGGCCACCGCCGACTTCGATTCCGGCAGCTTGATCACCACGCGCGGCTTCTCCTTCATCTCCTCTTTGAACTCGGTGTTCATCACCATAAAGATAAGCAGGATCGCGAAAATATCGATCAGCGACACGATGATGATCTCCGGCTTCCGCCGGCGTCGTGGCATGAAATTCATAGCGTCTGCTCCGGCATCTCCGCGCTCGGCTGGCCGCGCAACGCGCGCCGTTGCCGCTGGTAATAGCACTTCGCCAGCAGCTCGGAGATCAGGGATTCCATCTCGGAGGCCATGATCTCGATCTTCTTGGAAAAATAGCTGTACGCGATCAGCGAAGGGATCGCGATCGCGAGGCCCACGATCGTCGTACTGAGCGCCTCCGAGATGCCGCTCGCCATGAGATGCGGATCGGTCTGCGCGGAGTTCGCGCCGAAAGACGCAAACACTTTGACCAAGCCCGACACGGCTCCCAGCAAGCCGAGCAGCGGCGCGATACCGACCACGATTTCCAAAATGAAAAGTCCGCTTTCCAGTCGCACGATCTCATTCCGGGCGCGCGTTTGCACGGCTTCGAGGTTTTCCATCTTCGGCCAGTTCAGGTTTTGCAGACCGACCTGCGCGATGCGCGCGAGCGTCGAGTTGTCGTTCCGCACCATGCGCGAAAGTTTCACGACTCCCTCCGTGTCGTCCGGCTGCAACATCTCCAACTCCTCTTCGATGATCGCCGGCATCACGAGCCCGCGCCGCAGCGCCAGCCCGCGCAGGATGATCACCGCCAGCGACACCAACGAGCACGCGAGCAATAGCCCCATGAACACGCCTCCGTGGACGAAAAATTGGAAGATCGACTGGAGTGAAGCGATGGGCAGGGCAGTGAGCATCAGGTCAGTTTGGATAAAGATTAAAAGTAAAAGTGATTTCCATGCGCTCATCCTTCATCGCCTGGAACGCCTCCGGCGGAGCGGGCGGGATTTCGGCTTCGAGGATCGACTGCTTGCAGGCAAACGCGAACATATCATTCGAGCTGTTGTCGAGCACCCGAACATCCTGAACGCGCCCGTCCTTCGTCACGAAAAAACTCACGCGCGCCAGACCCACCGTCACCAGATCGTTCCGCTGCTTCATGTAATAATGCCAGCGCGAGCCGATCGCCTCGCTGATCTTCTTTTTGAAAACACCCATCGGCGTCTTCACTCCGTCCACCGAAGCTTTGCCGCGACTGGAAATATTTCCCTCGATCTTCGTCTGCACCTGATTCGGCTGATACGCCGGCTTCGCATCCGGCGGCACCAGCTTCGCCATTTCCTGCGAAGGCTGCGGGCGCGGCGGCGGCATGATCGGGTCCGGCGTTTTCGGCTTCTTCGGCGGCACGGGAAACTGATTCTCGTTCGGCAGCTCCACATGCTTCAGGTCGTCCGGCGCAAACGTCTCCGTCTTGTCCGGCGGTTTCTGTGGTTCAGGCGGTTTTGTTTGCGGCTCCGGCTCCTTCGCCGGAGGAGTCTGCGGCTCCGGCTCCGGATCACGCGCCGGCTGCGGTTTATACAGCGGCTTCGACGGCGCAGGTGCCGCCCCCAGCGCGATGTCCGGGAAAAGCTCCGGCCTCGGCCCCAGCAGCGCGTTCTGCGTCTTGAAATTCGTGAACCCTAAATCCTTCCGCCCTTCCATCGAAGGCAGCGGCGCATCCCCCGTCGGATCATTCAGCGACGCCGCGATCATCTCCTGATCGCTCTCGAAAGTCGGTCTCTCCGCCGGCTTCTCCGCCGCCGCCAGCCCCGTGGAATCCAAAAACTCCGGCTTATCTTTTTCGTTCAGCGTAAAAAGTTTCGGCGGCTCCGGCGGCAGCGGCATCAGCTCGATCTCCAACGATTTCAGCTTCGGCTTCGCCCTTGCAAACTGGATCTTCGGCGGTGCCTCCGGCGCCCTCATCCCCAGCAGCAGCAGCAGCGCCAGCAGCCATTGCAGCAGCGTCGTCCGGACCAGGATGAAAAGCAGGATCAACCCATGCACCAGCACCGACAGCACCAGCGCGATCGTCACCTGCCGCCGCACCGGCACGCTCTGCGGATCGCGCAGCAACGCGAACACCTCATCCGACCATTTGACGCGATCCGTTCTCAATCTTCGATCGGTCTGATGACGGCGTTTTCCATGATGCCCACCACGTTAAACAACGAAACCTGCGCGCACCACTCCACTTCCTTCCCCCGCCCCTTCCCTTCCAGCGCCCGCCCGTTCCTTGCCGCCTTCAGCGCCGCCAGTGGCGTCGGAAAATGCCGTGCAATCGAGAGCGCCGCGTGCGCCGAATCACTCAACTCCCCGCCCTCCAGCGCCCCGATCAGCAAGCCCGCCGCACACGCATCCTCCAGCGCAAACTCCTCAAACGTCCCCGCGCACACCAGCAGCAATTCCTCCGGCTCCCGCCAGATGATCTCGTCCGCCAGCTCCGTTAAATTCAGCATCGCCCCCACCAGCACCGTCTCCGCCCCCTCGCACGCCCGCAACGCCACCGTCCCATTCGTCGTCGTCGTCACGATCGTCCGCCGCCCGAGATTACGATATTCAAAAGGCGAATTCCCCACATCAAAGCCGTAGATCAACTCCCCATCCCGCTCCCCGCCCAGCAGCGCATGCGGCATCTCCACCTTCAATTCCCGCGCCGCCTCGATCGTCGTCACCGGGTAAATCTCCCGCGCCCCGCCCGCCAGCGCCGTCACCATCGAAGAAGTCGCCCGCAACACATCGAACACGACACAAGTCGTCCGCGAAAGATCGCGCTCCGGGAGCCGGGCGATTTCCGAGGGATTGAGGGCGACATCGATGCGCATGCGCACCATTCAGACAACATCCCGCCGCCGCGCAAGCGCAATGGCAGCGGAGACGGCGCTAGATTTCCCGGACAAGGATGGTGTGTGCCGCGTCCAGGAAAAAGCCCGTGTCGAAAGGTTTGAGCGGGTTCCCGTGCAAGTAGCCCACTCCATCCACGACGAGCCTCCCGATTTCATTCGCCTCGATCCCGTAGTGCCCGCTCGTGCTGCTCGCATGGCCTCTGATCACGATGTTTCCGATCCGGTTGATGACATCCGGATTGATATCCGTATCGCGTCCGAGGCTGACAGGCGTTCCCCAACCACTGATGGTCGGCGGATTGACTGCGGCGATGATGTTCCCATTCCGGAAATCGCCTCCGATGAAAACGCTTTCGATGGATTGCCGAATAGAAAAGATGGTCGCGCTCGCGAAGGTGTTGGAGGGGTCCACGGTGTCCGGGGTGCCGATCACACTGCCCGCGATGAAGACGCGGTTGATCACGTTTCCAAAAATCATCCCGCTGTATGTCG
>JANLQB010000667.1:0-14862 GCA_031367565.1 Verrucomicrobiota bacterium | reverse complement strand
GCGTCGAAGTCGGCGCGCTTGGCGTCGAGTTCGGTCTTGGTGGTTTCCAGTCTCGCGATGGCGAGTTCGGAAGTGAGGCGCACGACTTTCAGCGCGCGCTTCTCCGCTTCTACTTTCGCGATGATGCCCGCGCGGAACAGGCGCTCGCCAGATGCGGCGCTCTTTTTGGCACGCTCGATGGTGGCCTCGAGCTGGGCGGGGGAGTCGGGCGGAAGAGGTGGTTCCGGCGCGTGCCCGAGATCAGGCAGAAGGCCGGGCTCGAAATCCATCGCTTCACCCGCGCTATGCTGCGGCAATTCGTCCGCAGCTCGCGCCGACGCGAGCAGCGAGAATGCGACGAGGATGGTGAAGATGCGGCGCATGTTTCCGCGTGAACTTTACCAGCAAAACGAGTCGCGCGGCAAACTTGCGCGTGCCGTCAGAGCATCTTCTCGACGAAATCCCGGCTCTCGAAAAATGCGAGGTCGTCGAGTTTTTCTCCCGTGCCGATGAAGCGCGTCGGGATGCCGAGTTCGTTTTGGATGGCGATGACGCAGCCGCCTTTGCCGGAGCCGTCGAGCTTGGTGACGATGACGCCGGTGAGCGGCGTGGCGGCGTTGAATTCGCGGGCTTGATTGAGCGCGTTGCTGCCGGTGGTGGCATCGACGACGAGGAAGGTCTCGTGCGGCGCGGCGGGGTCGGTGCGCTGGAGGATGCGCTTCACCTTCGCGAGTTCGCCCATGAGATTTGTCTTCGTGTGCAGACGGCCCGCCGTGTCGCAGATGAGGAATTCGGTGTTTTCCTTCTCCGCCTTTTGCATCGCGTTGAAACACACCGCCGCCGGGTCGCTGTGGTATTCGCCCTTCACGATGTCGCACCCGATGCGGCCGGCCCAGACATCGAGTTGCTCGATCGCTGCCGCGCGGAAAGTGTCCGCTGCGGCGAGCAGGACGGTGTGGCCTTTCTTTTTTAGAAAATGCGCGAGCTTGGCCGTGCTCGTCGTTTTGCCGGTGCCATTCACGCCGACGACGAGGATCACTTTGGTCTTCGTCGCGAGCGGGCGCAGGACGGGATTGTCGCGCGGGAGCACTTTCAGGATTTCATCGTGCGCGACTTTCACGACGCTCTCGGCGGTCAGCTTTTCGTCGCGCGCCTGGCATTCTTTGAGGATGCGCGACATCATCGGCACCCCGAGATCGGCGCGGATCAGCGCTTCTTCCAGCTCTTCCCAATCCACCGGACGCCCGGTAAATTTCTGGATCAACGATTTGAAAAAACCGAAGGCCATCGCGCGCGGTTATTTATGGATGCGGTGAGGCGGTGCGCGCAGGTCGTGGTAAATCGGCGCGCACGCGGTCGAGGATGCCGTTCACAAATCGTCCGCTCTCTTCGCTGCCAAATTTCTTCGCGACCTCGATTGCTTCATTGATGCAGACGACGGGTGGCACGTCGGTGCAGTGCAGCATTTCGTAAATGCCGACGCGGAGAATGTTCCGGTCCACGACGGCGATGCGGTGGATTTCGTAGTTGGCGGTGAATTTTGAGATGCGCGCGTCGATGTCGGGAAGATGCGCGGTCACGCCTCTCACCAGTTCTTCGGTGAACGCTTTCGTCTTCGCGGAAGTCTCGGCCTTGTCCGGCCCGCTCCGCAGTTTCCAGAAAGAGGCGAGCAGCTCGGTGACCGGCTGGCGGTTCACGTCGAACTGATAGAGAAATTGCACAGCGGCCTCGCGGCCTTCGCGTCGTTTACCCATGGCGGTTTAGCGTCGCACGAAGTCGCCCATGACCTGCGCCATCCGCATCGCCACGCGCGCCGCTTCGGTGCCGCGATTGATTTCATCCTCCAGACACCGCACGCGCGCCTGCTCCTCGTTTTGCAAAAGGAGAACTTCGTGAACGACGGGGATTCGGTTATTGAGCGCGATGCGTTGCAGCGATTCGGTGACGGATCGCGCCACCATTTCCGCGTGCGCCGTTTCGCCCTGAATGATGACGCCCAGCGCGATCACGCCGTCGATGCCGCCCTTTGCCGCGACTTCCTGCACGATGAGCGGAATCTCGAACGCGCCCGGCACTTCATACACATGGACGTTGGTGTTCGGCGCGATGACTTCCAGCTCGCGTTTCGTGTGCTCCACGAGCCCCTGCACGTAGCCGTGATGATAAGTGCTGGAGACGATCGCGAACGATTTGCGCGGGCCGAAGCCGCGCGGGCGTGAAGGTAAAATGGATGCCATGATGCGGGGCGCGGACGTTAATGGCACACCCCGACCGCGCAACAAGTATCGCGCGCAGACCCGCGCCAGCGCAGCAGCCGCAGGCAGGTGGGTCGCCGGAAGTTTTGGGGAATCCTCGCGAACTAATTGGCCGTCAGTCTTCCCGGCGACCCCCATGGCTGCGGCTACGGCTTCGTTTTTACGCCACGATGGTCTGGCGACCGTGCCGCGTTTTCAGAAAGAATCCGGCGAGTCCAGTGATGGAAAGTGTGAGGACGGACGGTTCGGGGACGGGATTTGGGCCGAGTGCCAGCGCCGTAATCGGGGCGTTTCCGAGAGCGAACACGGTCACCGTTCCGGTGCTGCTCCGCCGAGAAATCGTGCTGCTTTGGTTCCTGCTGAAAATGATGTCGCCGCCTCCTCCAAGGACCAGGCTTGTGGTTTGGTAGAACGCATCGTGGGTGGCGACCATGGAGAGAATTCCACCTGGGGAGATTCGATTCAGGGTGCGATTGGAGTAGTCAGCCACCAACAGGGTATCATCGCGGTCGATTGCGATTCCCATGGGATTCGGAGAGGCTGGGCCGCGGTAAAAAGTGCTAAGCAGGCCCGTTGGGGTAATC
Organism: Verrucomicrobiota bacterium; assembly: GCA_031367565.1. Classification (GTDB taxonomy): domain Bacteria; phylum Verrucomicrobiota; class Verrucomicrobiia; order Chthoniobacterales; family Chthoniobacteraceae; genus JANLQB01. The sequence continues at coordinate 12,044 of JANLQB010000667.1, read as the reverse complement.
TTGCTGACGCTCCCTGCCTTATCGCCGTTCGTCACGAAAAGATTGCCGCCGGAATCGAAAGCCATCGCGGCCCGGTTCGTGTAGTCACCGCCTGCGGCGAAGATGCTCGAAAATCCGGCGGTCGTGATGCGCCGAATTCCAGAGTACGTAGCCACGTAAATCGTGCCGTTGGCATCGATCGCCAAAGCGTTGCTCCCTTTGAGCTCGCCTCCCGAATAAAAGACGGTTGCGGTGCCATCGGGGGCGATTTTGCGGATGGTCGCACTCCCCGTTTCATTCACGTAGAGATTTCCAGCACGGTCGAAGACCATCCCGCCGGGTATCGAAAGATGGGTCGCGAAGGCACCGAGGTCCGCACCGGTGATGGCATCGTATCGCTCGATCACTCCGAGGCTCGGGACGGCCGCGTAGATGGATGCCCCGCGCGCCGTCGTGCCGCTGAGGATCAGCGCGAGCGCGAGCGCGGTCACCGCGATGGCAAGGAGGAAAATCACGAGGCGGCGTCTGCTGCGAGTGAGGACGGAGGGGATTTGGGAGTTCATGGTTGGAAGGGATGGGGTTGAAGATTCAGCGACCGGCGGGAAGTGCTAGCCTTGCATATTTAGAATACAATGTATGGTCAATGTAATTTTATATGAAGCGGAGAAATCCAAGGCGCCGAGCAGGAATCACCGCTTCCAAACATCGCACTTTTGCGTATCAATCCTTCCGTGCAGCCATCCAATTCTCCCATTCCCCGCTACCTCGTCCGCCTCGTCCCAATCGCCATCGCGGCGCTCGTCGTGTTTTTCCAATTCGTTTCGTCGGAGAAATTTACGAACGAAGCCGGGCGCACCGCGCATCTCGGGCTGACTCCCCAGCAGGAGGAAACGCTTGGGCTGCAAAGCTACGAGCAGGTGCTTTCGGAAAGCCGCACGGTGACGAGCGGGCCGAAATATGAACTCGTCCGGACGGTCGCCGCACGGCTCGCGCAGGCAACAGGAAAGGATTTTAACTGGCAGGTGTCCGTCGTGGACAGCCCACAGGTGAATGCGTTCTGCCTGCCCGGCGGCAAAATCGTCGTCTATACCGGCATCCTGCCCATCGCGGAAAATGCCGCTGGCCTCGCGGCGGTGATGGGTCACGAAATGGCGCACGCCACTTTGCGCCACGGCTCGGAGCGGATGTTTAAGCAAAAGGCGACGCAGACTTTTATGACGGGCGTGCAGTTTTCGCTCGGCGACATGGATTACGAGCAGCGCCGGGCCGTGATGGGCGCGATCGGCGCGGGCGCGCAATATGGAATCCTGCTCCCGTTCGGGCGCGATCACGAAAGCGAGGCGGACAAGGTGGGCCTCGGCTACATGGCACGCGCGGGTTACGATCCGAATGAAGCCGTGTCTTTTTGGGAGCGCATGAGCAAGAGCGGGGGAGATCAGCCGCCGGAATTCATGTCCACGCATCCGAGTCACGGCACGCGCGTCGCAAGGCTGAAGGAATTGCTGCCCGGCGCGGTCGAGGAATACCGCAAAGCCATCGGCGGTCGCGCGACTTCCACACAGCTCGAACGGTGAAATTCCGGCAAACCCCCGGCTTTCTTTCGCGTCCTTTCGCGTGTTTCGCGGGCCTTCTTTTTCTGCGGATCGCGGCGTGCGCGGACCCGCTCGGGCTGCATCCCGAAAACCCGCACTATTTCTTGTGGAAAGGAAAACCCACCGTGCTCATCGGATCCGGCGAGCACTACGGCGCGGTGCTGAATCTGGACTTCGATTACGCCAAATATCTCGCGTCGTACGCGGAGGCCGGGATGAACGTGACGCGCACTTTCACCGGCGCGTATGTGGAGCCGCAGGGCGCTTTCAACATCGAGAAAAACACGCTCGCGCCTGCGCCGGGACGACTCATCTGCCCGTGGTCGCGCAGCAGCGAAGCGGGCTACGTGAATGGCGGAAACAAATTCGATCTTACGAAATGGGACGAAGCGTTCTTCGGGCGGCTGAAGGATTTCGTGGCTCAGGCAGAGAAGCGTGGCGTCATCGTGGAGTTGAATTTGTTCACGCCGATGTACGAGCAAATGCAGTGGGACTACTCGCCGATGAATGCGCGGAACAACGTGAATGGCATCGGCGAGGTCGGGAAACACGAAGTCTATACGCTCGACAAAGAGCCCGCCCTGCTCGCGCTCCAGATCGAAATGACGCGCAAGATCGTCACCGAATTGAACGCGTTCGATCACCTTTATTTTGAAGTGATGAACGAACCGTATTTCGGCGGCGTGACGCAGGCGTGGCACGATCGCATCGCGGAGACGATCGCGGAAACCGAGCAGCCACTGCCGAAAAAACATCTCATCTCCTGGAACGTCGCGAACGGCGCAAAGCAAGTGGACCGGCCGTATCCCGCGATTTCGATCCTTAATTTTCACTACGCCAATCCGCCCGATGCCGTGGTGCAAAACTACGCGCTGAACCTGCCGATCGGGCTGAACGAAACGGGTTTCAAAGGCACCGGCGACGATCATTACCGGATGGAAGCGTGGGAGTTCATGCTCGCTGGCGGCACGCTGTTCAATCACCTCGATTACTCGTACGCCGTTGGCCACGAAGAGGGAACATTCGCTTTCAAAGGCCCCACGCCCGGCGGCGGCGGCGCGACCCTGCGGAAGTCGTTTCAATTTCTGCGCACGTTCCTGGAACGCTTCGATCTCCCAAAAATGAAACCCGCGCCAAAGCTCATCAGCAATGGCGGACCCGAGCACTGGCGCGCGCTCGGCGACGGCGCAACGCGTTTCGCGATGTACGCGAAAGGCGCGGCCCCGGCGGAAATCGTCTTTGCGCTGCCGAATGGAAAGTGGACGCAGCGGTGGTTCGACGCCAGCACGGGGATGCTCCTGCTCGAAGGCACCGTGGAAGCGAAAGACGGAACGGCAATTTTGAAGCTGCCCGACTGCTGCTCCGAAGTCGCGCTCGACCTTTCACGGGAAAAGTGACGTCTGCGGGGCAGAATTGGCGCATGAAAAATCGAAAGAAGAATGCGTCCAAAAAACCGCTTGCCACCCGCAACCCCGCACGCCACTTTCCGCCCTCGCAAACGGGGTCTTAGCTCAGTTGGTAGAGCGCCGCAATGGCATTGCGGAGGTCAGGGGTTCGAACCCCCTAGGCTCCACTTCCTTAATCACCGGGATTAAGTAACTTATGAATGGTTCTAGGAATTTCCTACCAGATTTCCTACCAAATTCGTTGTGTCGCGGGCTTGCGCAGCCTACTGTGGATTTGTGAAAACGAAGAAGTATCCGGTGGCGCTCGAAGAGCACGGGGAGCGTGTCGTCATTCGCAAAGTCCGAGACCACGGCAGCGAGGCTTTCCGCATCGAGTATTACGTGGCGGGAAAGCGCCGGATGAAAACCCGCGCCGATGAGCGCGAAGCCCACACCGATGCGGGGCGCATCCTCGCCATGCTCAATGAACGGGCGCCAGTGTTCTCCCAAACCGAAGACGCGACGATTTACCTCGCCGCGAAAACCGTGCTGAACGGACTTGCCCCGGTCGATGTGGCTTGCCGCGAGTGGGCCGTCGCGATGCAACGGCTTGGGGGCGCGTCCCTCTTGGATGCGGTCGAGGTGTTCAGGAAAATTACGCCTCAGAACACCGGCAGGAAAATCCCCGAACTCGTTAAGGAATACACCGTGAGCCTCGCCGATGATATGAGCCCTTCCCACCGCTCCCGCGTGGGCAACCGCTTGGGGCGGTTCGCCGCGCGCTTCCGCGGTGTGCTTCACGAAGTCACCGCGAGCGACATGGAGGCATGGATCAAAGGTTTCAACCTCGGCAAGCGCGCGCGGAACAATGAGCGTGAAACTTTGGTGGCCTTCTCCCGCTGGGCGCAGAACCAGAAATATCTCCCGCTGGGCACGCCTGTCGAAGCCAGCCAGATCAAGAAGCTCGACGCACCCACCACAATCACCATCTTTCCGGTCGCCACGGTCGCGAAACTCATGGCGGCTATGCTCGCCGAGAGGCCCGAATTGGTGCCCTACGCGGCGCTCGGCTTCTTCGCAGGCGTGCGGCCCACGGAGCTGACCCGATTGCGCTTCGAGGAGGCGCTTCGCTGGAACTTCGGCGACATTGAGATTCGCGCCGACCAGGCCAAGACGGGGTTTCGCCGGCTCACGAAAATGCAGGCAAACCTTGCCGCATGGCTTGCTCCTTACCGCGAGTCGGTCGGTTTGATTGCGCCAGCGAACGCTTACAAAAAGCTGTCGGCCTTCGCCAAGGCGAAGGGATTCCAATGGACTCCCGATGTGATGCGGCATTCCTTCATCAGCTACGCGGTGGCCTCAGTGCAGCAAATCGGGCAGGTCGCGCTTTGGGCTGGAAACAGTGAAGCGATCATCAAGCGCCACTACCTCGAACGGGTGACGCAAAAAGAGGGCAAGGCATTCTTTGCTATCGCGCCAAAAGTCGCCCGCAAGGTGGTGCCCAAACGCTCCACGGCTAAAGCGTGAGAGCGCGTTGCTCACGGCGGTTCGTGGTGCGAGTCGCCTTGTATTGATCGAGGGCGGATTTCGTGAAGAACACGCGTTTGCCTTCCTTGCGAAACGAAATCCTCCGATCGGCGACGCGGCGTTCCAAAGTGCGACGTTGAATGGAGAGGTAGATGGCGGCTTCGTCGTAGTCGTATTCTTTGGGACAGATTTGTTGAATGCGTTTCAATGCCTCCCGCTCGGCTTCACGCAACCTCCCCAGCGTGCGCGCCACATGCCCGTTCAGGAGATCGCTGATTGCACGAGTGTGGATTGCAATGGCGTCTTCCTCGCTCAAGCTCGATGTGTTGTATAGTTCGCCCGCCATGCCCTTTGTTTTGGACTACACAGTCTGTGCGCGAGTCAGCAGGCGGCGCACGGCGGTTCCTAGGTGCTCTTGCGAGTCTAGATCGGGCAGCAAGTAGTTTGGCTCTACTTCAAACAGCCGGACAAAATACAGAAGGTCGGAATCACTGACGCAAACAAGACGCGCTTCGACTTTGGCGAGCGTGCTGCGTGAGATGTTCCAGCCCATGCGCCGGAGGTATTTCGCCAGTGCGTCTTGAGTCCAGGAGAACTGGATGCGCAGACTTCTGATCTTCGGCCCCACTACATTTTTGTGAGTCGGTTGGTTCATAATGTGACGGCACTTTAGCGCCGTTACGCAAGGGGGTTGCGCCGTGTGCGGAGCAATATGGAAGGACTGCCGACAATTGGATTTTCCCATATCCACGAACTTCTTCCCTATCCGTGAACGGACGACTTACGGCAGTCCGTTTGATGAAAGTTGCTCCACGCACAGCGCAGCTTTCCGGCTCCCATCCCTTACTCCGAGGAGGTGACTAATATGCCCACTTAACAACTAACCACTCATCCAAAAAAACGGGGATTGGTGAGTTAGTCGCTCACCAATCCCCGGAGGCTTTTTTGGGAGCCAAGGAGTCGAATTAATTAGCGACCAACTTGGCTTCCGATTGCCGGGAGTCAAGAAAAATGCCGAGTTTTTCTGACCGGTGGGGTCTGCCCTCATGCCGGGAAGAAACTAACAATGTTCGTCGTTGCCGCGGTCGTCGCCGCGGCCACGTTGCAACGTGCCGTGCTCGCTTGAAAGGATGGATCAAGAACGTCGCTGCGCGCTCCCCTATCTGGGGTGACATAGACCTTGCGGCCTTTTGTCGGAAGACGGGCTATAGTCGAGAGCACGCCACACGGGAGTTATCGAAAGTGCGTCGTGATGGAGAGTTGGTATTCGAGACCAAGATGAGAACCAAGGTCGGGCGCGGTGCGAAGAGGTGGGGAGTCATCGTCGCCGATCCGGCGAAGCTCTGCTTCGACAAGCACTCCCTGTTCTACGACCGGCGCAGAATGCCGCTCCACAACTACACGACACTTGGCAAGGGAGGAGAGAAGATCGCGCCGACGATCATCATGGCACCGCAGAAGCGGCCGCGCGGTCGCCCTAGGAAAGTCCAGGCAAAGGTGTCTGCCGCGAAGGTGCCAAACCAAAGCAAATGCGAGCACTCAGAGCCTCCGAAAACCTCTCCCGAGAAGCCCACCGAAATTCACCAAGTCTGTGACAATGCTAATACTGGAGAGGATTCCTACGGAATACAGCAGCCAGATCAATACGGCGCGGGGCGCGATGTTGCGCGGTGGCGCGATTGGAAAGAAGACCCTTCGGGGAGAAAATGCGCTCCAGCACTGCGAAAAAAAGCCTTTGCGATGCTGGAGCCGCTGGCCGGCTGCCATTGGGACAACTGCAAAGTCACCTTTGCCCGCCGAACAGCGTTCCGATTCGCCCTGAATTCGTTGACGGACGGCCATCGAGCGGAGCGCGTGCTTTCCTGCTATGCCGATGCCCTCTACGTCACTCACGGCTTTGCCGTGGATCAAGCTGCGAGCACCGGCACAATCACGTTTTTCAATCTGTCCTCAACGGTGGTGAAAGCGCGGAAACTTCTGGCACGCGACGGCCTGACGAGGCGCGAGCGCATCGGGCAGTGGTATCGCGAGCATCGGCCCGCGCCCGAATTCCACATCGACGCGGACGAGCTTGCCCAAGTTCACGCGCAAGCTCTCGCCACGTTTCCGCGCTGACGAAAGCGACGCTATCGAATCGGGCTATTGCTCACACACTTCCGCGTCTGAATCTGCGACCGCGGCAACTTCAATGGACAGAATGACCGCAGCATTTGGCTCGGCCAGCTTGGCATACTTCGGAGGGATTTCCTTGATCCATTCGACCGCGAGTTTTTGCAACGCCAGCGCCACCTCACGCAGATGCAGTCCCCAGATCGTTACCTGGTGGGTGGTGAACACCAGCTTGAGCACGTCGCCCTCATCCCCTCGCGTGAACTCTGCGGAGAGGAAATGCGAAACTGGGAATACAAAGAAGTTGCCGTTCTTCAATTCGACGCGGAGTGCTTGCGTTTGCGGATCTTCATTCCAGCACACGACGCTCCGCTTGGTCGCGCTAGGCTCGGTGGTTTTACTCTCCGATTGGCTCGTTCTAATCATGGCACGGATACCTCGCGCCGTGCGGCATTCGCCCTAACTCGTGACGCAAGGACGGCGATGCGGCGGCAGATCGTGGCAGCGAGTTGACGCCCGCGTGTCAGGCCGATTGTCAGACCGCGACGCAAACGCTGAGGCTTTGATTGACGCGGCCTCGTCAGATCAAGAGCCAGCTCGCGGTCGCCGGAGCGGGCGATGTTTTCGCGCAACTGTTCCTTATCGGCGGTGAAAATGAGCACCCCTTTCCGTCCGCGTGAAATGGTCACATACCATTGCTGCCGATTTGTCGCGGCCCGCACCGCCGAGTCCGAAAAAAGAACGTAGTTCACGGTCTTGCCTTGTGAGGCATACGACGTAACCGCGTAGCCGCGCACGAACTGGCGGTAGCTCCTTTCAAGTGTGCGACCATCTTGCAACACGATCCGTCCATCGCCCTCGATCCGCGCGACCGTTACCAACTCTCCGTTTGCCAACGGACGACCATCGCGCGTTTTCGCATTCGCCTTGAGTTGCAATCGGTCGCCGATTGAGAGCGCCGTTTCTCGCTCACGACAAATCGTGAGCCGATCAAGCTGCGCGAAAGCGACCTCGCGAATCTTGTTGTCCGCTTCGACCACGATCGCGTCCCCGCTCATGGCGAGCAACAGCCCGCGTTGACCTTTCCGAAAGCCGCTCGTGTCGCGGTTGAAGACGAGCACGCTATCCGGCTCGTAAGAACGAGCGTCGCGCTTTTGCGCGTCGGTGAGATCGACGGCTTCGAGGGTCGTGACTGCGTGTTCCTCCGCGCCGATCAACGCCGCCCGCTTGAGCGCATCGCGCACACTCTCATTCACCTTCCGAATCTCGGACCACGTTTGCGCGACCACCACGGTTGATTCGCCTTTGCGGGCGAGCGCCAGATAGTGACTCGCGAGCCGTTCCTGCTGGTCCCCTACTCCGCATTCGATCACGGCACCTTGTCTCTCCAGCCGCTCGAATGACTCCACGGCAAGTCCCGCGGATGCTTCCTGCACCGCTTGTTTGTATTGCTCGATGAAGCTCCGCTCTTCGCTCGTTTTTGCCCGAGCGGGATCTTGCCGGCGAATCGCGGTCAACTCCACAGCCTTCAATCCCGAATACTTCTCGATCGCCCTCAGCGCGTCCGACGCCTCCACCGCGCTGTGCTGGCGCGTGTCGCCGGAGCAGATGATGCGTCCGCCATTTTCTTTCACGCAACCCAGGAGAGCCTGCATCTGCTTCGCGCCGAGCTGACCGGTTTCATCCACGATCACCACTCCCTTGTTGAGCATGGATTTTCGCGCGAGGAATTCGCTGACCGTTTGCGCGCCGGTGAATCCTGCTGACTCCAAATCAATCACCTGCTGGCGCTGCGGCGCGATGACGTGGACCGCGTGGCCCGCGCTTTCGAGGCCACGCAGCACTTCGCGCAATGCGAAACTCTTGCCGGTGCCAGCGGCTCCACGAAACAGCGTCAGGAAGTCAGTCGAACACAAAATGTGCCCGACCGCGCGGCGCTGTTCTTCATCCAGCGAATCCGCCGCGACATGCTTCGTATTGAACGGCTGATGCTGCCCTACCCCATCCTTCGCTACTTGCAGAATATCCCATTCGCGACCGAGTACTTCGCGCGTCGTCAGTTTCCGAGGCTGGTTTTCATCGCGCAGATATTCGCGCTTCGCTGTGTGCGATTTGAGTGTGGCAATTTCCATCTCGCTCCCGCGTGCAAATTCGAGCGCGTGCCGCCAAAGCTCGTGCTCGTTCACGACGGAACGCCGATCAAACAAATGCTCTTCCGCCCAGGTCAAAGCGGCTGCCGCATCATGCGTCTGAACCTTTGACCGCCTCCCATTTCCCGCAATCAGGCGTTCCAGTTCAGCAAGCTCCCCTTTGGTCATTTGCTGCTTCCACAAACTCAGCAACTTCTCGCGACCGACGTTCTTGATCTTCCGCGAGCGTTCATCGTGCGCGATGTGCTCGCGGATGTCGGCGACATTGCCGGATGCTTTTTCCGGCAGCCTCGCAAGCAACGCCCGCGTCTTTTCATCAATCTCCGCGTGACGCTTGGAGAACTTGTCGCGCAGTGCAGACGACATGCCCTTCAACTCGAAATCGCCCCGCCGATGATTTTCGATTTCGTAGCCGAAGCCGATCAATGCGCGGGCCAGCACGTGGTAATAGACGTTCTCGACATACTTCTGCGCCCGGAGCATCCCGTAGTTCTGAAGCGCCTTCCACCGGCCTTCGACGGCATCGTGAGTGGCGTTGAAAAGGATGCAATGACTGTGCAAATGGGGATCGAGGGCACGCGATGTGTCGTGGTGAAATATTGCACCTGCAACATTGCCAGTTTCCCGATCCGAAAGACTTCCGCCGCGGCGCACGCGGGTTGCGGCGAATTGTTCCAACTCCCCCATCGCGACAGAAATCGCACGGGTATGCGCTTCGATGATTCGCTCGTCACCGCCAGCAAGCGCGGCGATGGACACGGACTTGGGCGGAGACAGCGTGAAATCGTAAAACACACGCCGGTTTGCGGCATTTGTTTCATCCCCATTTTCATCCAACTCGCGGCGGAGAGTCTTTCGGCGTTGCGTCAAAGACTCGCCAGTCTGTGGATGATGATTCTCGCACAACGCAAGGAATTCATCTCGCCCCACATCCCCGCGCAGACCGAGAGCTTCAGCGCCTTTGCCGAACCACTGGCCGCAAATCCTCTGCCCTTCGCTGTAATAGTCTCCGGCGCAAAGATGCTCCTCAAAATAGTCCTGAGCATTCTCCAAATTGTATTGCGTCTTCGGTGACAGCATCAACCGCTCACCATATTTGAGTTGAAGCTGAAAGTTGCTCCACCGGCGGAGCCGCTTGGATTCCGCGCCGAGGCATGATGCGGAAATGATTTTTAAGAATGGACGCCCTACCCCTAACGATGGGTTAGGAACTTTTCACGCTGTGCAGTCAGAGCCGTGGCAGGCGTGCGCCGCACCATTCGCGCGAGTATCGGCGCGGGCGCGTCAGACGAATAGCAGAGCCGTGTCAGATGTTTGTAAGATCGTTGCTGCGGCGCCTGTCGGGGCGTTGACGCAACTTTGCCAGCCGCTCGGCAGTGTAGCGACGCGCAAACGACAGATGCTTGTAAGCGAATTAACGCGGCGAGTGAAAGGCCGTCGCCGCATCCATGTCAGGAGGCCGTCCGATGACTGACAGAGCAGCGACGCAGCCAGCCGAGAAGTCATTCGATGCCGCTGTCAGAGGGTACGAGCGGCGTGCAGGCGGAAAGATTCAGGCGCTCATGGCTCACAAGAAGGGCATCGCCGAACTGCGCGGCAAACAGGCTTCGTTCCGCACCATTGCCAATCTCTTGAAGTGGGCCGGCGTCGATGTCTCTCACGATACCGTCGCCCGATTCTGCCGCGAAATTCTTGAGCAGACTCCACGACGAAAGGCCCAGACGAAACCGGCAACCGGCCCGGAAAAGACCAATGTCGTCTCCATCTTAAAAGCGCAACGCGAAGCGGTCGTGCCGCCACCCGCGGTGCCAGCCGCTCGCTCAAAAGGTCCGCGCATCGCCGATCCCAAAAATGTTTAACCAATCGAAACCAAGACTATGAAAAAACAACTCGTCATCATCCTGAACGGCAAAGGCGGTGTGGGGAAAAGCTTCTTCGCCACGAACCTCGTTCAATACCTCAAAGACCAGCAGATCGAGCATCACGCCATCGACACGGACAACGAGAACTCCACGTTGAAGCGATTCCACGGCGAAGCCGAGTTCATCAATATCAACAACGTGCAGGAGATCGACGCGCTCTTTGCCGCGCTCGAAAAGAGCAGCCTGGTTGTAGTGGATTGCCGCGCGGCCTCCACCGACATCTTCCTCGACTACTTCGCCGAAGTCCGCGCGTTCGAGATTCTCGAAATGCTTGAGGCCGCGTTGACCATCGTTTCGCCGGTGAACCACGAGGCCGACAGCGTGGAGCAGGTCAAGATTATCGCCGAGGCGCTCGGCGCAAAGTGCCGGTATCTGATCGTGCGCAATCAGGCGCACAGCGAGCAGTTCAGGATTTACGACAACAGCCAGACGCGGAGCCGTGTCCTCACCGACTTTGCAGGCCGCGAGATCGTGATGCCGAGGCTTTACGACTGGCTCGTGACCGGCTTGAACGAAACGAACCTGTCGATGACGGCGGCCATCGCGGGAAGTGAATTCAGCCTCGTGGACCGGCAGCGGTTGAAGAACTGGCAGGCGAACTTTTACGAGCAGCTCGACCTTGCGCGTGACTTGATCCTGCCGAATGCAGAGCAGTCGAAAAGCGGCGGGAAGACGAAGAAGAAAGCCGCACTGGCAGCGGAAACTTCGGGGGCGGCAATCTCGTGAACACCGAGGGGCGCAATCTTGCCCTGCAAAATGCAGTGCTTGAATGGCAGAAGAAATACGGCATCCGCGACGGCGATCCGATGCTGGCTTCGCTGGAGTTGTTTCACATTTACCTGCGGACGCACGAGCCGCCGGCGAACGGTTCGCGACCGCCGACGTTTGAGGAGTTTCGCGAATCCATCGAACTCCTCGACCAGCGAACGAAGACCTTCGTAAAGCAAGCTACGGAGCTGACTCACGAGTTGCGGAAGCTCCCGGAGACTGCGCGGCAGATGCGTTCCGGGCGCTGGCTAATTTTCTTCCTGCTCACGCTCCTCGCGCTCGCAGCAGGAATCGCCATCGGAAAATTCGCGCTATGAACTTCCTCAACGTCATCCTCGCCGCGCTGTCCGCAGCAGCCGGGTATTACGCGCTGCTAATTCTCGATGCGCCGAAATCACATATCATGGCCGGTGGGTTCGGGGCGCTGGCGTGTTACACGCTGACGCTTCCTGCTGGCGCTCTAAAGCGCAAGGTGATCGTGCGGCTTCGCGGGCTTTCGTGGACGCGCGAGGATTTCTGCCGCGGCTGGCTCATCACCGGCGATACCGGCTCCGGTAAGACGCGCTCCGGCATCACCCCGCTGCTCTATCAGGTTTTCAAAAACGAGCCGGG
>JANLQB010000877.1:0-18603 GCA_031367565.1 Verrucomicrobiota bacterium | reverse complement strand
GCCCACGAAACCGGTTGCCCCGTTTTCAAACTGGAGACGTAAAACTGGCTCGCAAACGAAAGCCCGATCAACGTCCACAGCAGCGCGCCCAGCATCCATTTCAGGAATCGCTTTTGTTTGGCCTGGGCAGTCATCGCATTTGGTGGCGCGGCCCGGCGGGACTTGCTTACATCGGGCAAATCCGCGACTCGGGCTCTCGCTCAAAACATTGCATACACAGGAACCAAATTTGTGAACAGACCCTCTGACAATTTTTCGAAAAAATCCGGCGGCAGTTCGGTGGGCGAAGATGCTGCGGTCAGCCGCGCGCTCCGCTGGTCCATCGCCGCGCTGCTTCTCATCGTCTCCGCCACCGTCTTCCTACTGGTAAAAGGGACGCCGTCGCATCCCGATGGTGCCTCGCAAATCACCGACGCAAACCTGCCGCCGGGGATGCCGCGTGTCGCGTTTACCGATGTCACCGCGAGCGCAGGCATTTCCTTTCAACATCGCAACGGAGCACGCGGCGGGAAGTTTCTCCCTGAGACGATGGGCGGTGGCTGCGCCTTCTTCGATTTCGATAACGACGGCGATCAGGACATCCTGTTCGTCAACTCGACCGACTGGCCGTGGGATGCCAAAGACGACAAACGCTCCGGTACACTCGCGCTTTTTAAGAACGATGGGAAAGGCCACTTCACTGATGTGACCGCATCCAGCGGGCTCGATCTCGATGCCTACGGCATGGGTAGCGCCATCGGCGACTATGATAACGACGGCTTGCCCGACATCTTTGTCACCAGCGTCGGAGGCAGCCATCTATTTCACAATGAAGGTGGCGGTAAATTCCGCGAGGTAACTACCCAGGCGGCCGTCGGCGGGAGTAGCGAAGACTGGACGACCAGTGCCTCCTGGCTCGACATCGACAACGACGGCGATCTCGATCTTTTTGTCTGCAACTATGTCCGCTGGTCGAAAGAGATCGACCAAGCTGTGGATTACAAACTCCCAGGGATCGGTCGCGCCTACGGTCCACCCATGAGTTTCACCGGGGCCTACCCATATCTGTACCGCAACGATGGCGGCGGCCACTTCACCGACATCTCCGCCGCCGCTGGCATCCAGATTAAAAACAAAGCCACCGGCCAGCCACTCGCCAAATCGCTCGGCCTCGCACCCATCGACCTCGATAGCGATGGTTGGATCGACCTCATCGTGGCGAATGACACGGTGCAAAACCTCGTCTTTCACAATGAGCGAAATGGCACCTTCAAAGAGATCGGTGAAGTCACTGGAGCAGCCTTCGACAACTACGGAAAAGTCCGGGGCGCGATGGGGATCGACGCCGCCCGCGTGCAAGGCGATGACAGCCTCGCCGTCTCGATCGGTAACTTCGCCAACGAGATGACCGCGCTCTACGTCTCTAAACAAAACGCCCTCACCTTCGCCGACGAAGCCATTGCCCAAGGCATCGGTGCCGCCAGCCGACACTTGCTGACCTTCGGCGTATTTTTCTTCGACTACGACCTCGATGGCTGGCTCGACCTCCTCACCACAAACGGCCATCTCGACGAGCAAATCAGCAAGGTCCAGCCCGACCAGCAATACCGCCAGCCCACGCAACTTTTCTGGAATGCCCGCGGCGTGCGGACGACGGGCGGCTTCGTCGCCGTCCCCGCCGAGGAAGCCACGCGCGCCCTTTTCAATCCCATCGCCGGACGCGGCTCCGCCTATGCCGACATCGACGGCGACGGCGACCTCGATCTCCTACTCACGCAAGTCGGTGCCGCCCCCGTCCTCCTGCGCAACGACCAACAACTTCACCACCACTGGACGCGCCTCAAAATTACCGGCACGCGCGCCAATCGCGATGGCATCGGCGCATGGGTGAAAGTGCGCGCGGGCGGCAAAACGATGTGGCGTCACGTCATGCCCACGCGCGGTTACCTCTCGCAATCCGAGTTGCCCGTCACCTTCGGCCTCGGAGAAAATGATCGTGTGGATGAAGCCTCGATCACCTGGCCCGGTGGTGAAGTGCAAAAGGTGGATGGTCTTCGCATCGATGCGGTGAATGCGGTTCAGCAGTCGGAAAAAGCTGCCGTGAAGAACTGAAGTGGCGCTGGATGGCTGCGCGGCCATCCCGGACGTCAGTCTGTTTGTCCGCCGCGATCAGTGCGAGCTCCTTGCAGCCAAGTCGAAATGTGGCACCATGCGCGCCTACTATGTGTGGCATTATCGGCTATATCGGCAAAAATAACGCAGTCCCCATCCTTCTCGACGGCCTGCGGCGGCTGGAGTATCGCGGCTACGACAGCGCAGGCGTAGCAATCCTCAATGGCTCCGGGATCGAAGTGCGCAAACGCACCGGACGCATCGCCAATCTCGCCGAACTGCTCCAGCAATCACCCGTCGAAGGACAGGTCGGAATTTCCCACACGCGCTGGGCGACACACGGAGGCGTGTCGGATGAAAATGCGCATCCGCACTTCGATCAAAGCGGCAAGCTCGCTGTGGTCCACAATGGCGTGATCGAGAACTATGCGACACTCCGCGACGCATTGGAGAGCGAAGGTCACACTTTTCACTCGCAGACCGACACGGAGGTGCTCGCGCATCTCATCGGGAAACACTACGACGCGGCTGGCGGCGAGCCATCGACCGGGCGGCTGGTCGAGGCACTGCGCGCGGCCTTAAAACAAGTCGTGGGGACTTATGGCATCGTGCTCATTTATCGCGATCTTCCGAATATCGTGGTCGGGGCGCGGCGGGGTAGTCCGCTGGTGTTGGGGCTTGGAAATGGAGAGAACTTTTTCGCCAGCGATGTGAGCGCGGTCGTCGCTTACACTCGCGACGCTGTCTATTTGAAAGACTACGACATCGCGGTGCTCAGCCGGGATAAGTTCGAGATTACGTCGCTCCTCGGCGGAGCGAGTGGGTTTGAAGTGAGTAAGGTGGAATTTACCGAGGCGGATGTGAGCAAGGGTGACTACCCACACTACATGCTCAAGGAAATCTATGAGCAGCCGCAGACGATTCAGGATGCCCTGCGCGGGCGGCTATCCCGCGAGGAGGCTTCGGCGAAGCTAGGTGGCCTTGATATGACGCCTACGGAGTTGCGCGCGGTGGAGCGCATCATCCTGACGGGTTGCGGCACCGCGAGCCATGCGGCGATGGTGGGGGAATACATTATCGAAGAGCTGGCGCATGTGCCTTGCGAGGTGGAGTTCGCCAGCGAGTTTCGCTACCGGAATATGCCGCTGCCCAAGGACTCGCTCGTCTTTTGCGTCAGCCAGAGCGGCGAGACCGCGGATACGCTCGCGGCGCTGCGGGAGAGCCAGCGCAAGGGACATCGGACGCTTGGTATTTGTAATAACGTGGCCTCCACGATCGCGCGCGAAAGCGACGGCGGCGTGTATATGCACGCCGGGCCGGAGATCGGTGTCGCGGCGACAAAGTCTTTCACGTCGCAAGTTACCATCATGACGCTGATCGGCCTGCTGCTTGGGCGCATCCGGCATCTGAGTTCCAGCGAAGGCTTGCGGATCATCGACGAGCTGGAAGCCATCCCGGACAAGGTCCGCCGCATCCTCGCGCAGAACGATCACATTAAAGCCATCGCCCAAAAATACGCGCACGCGCAGGCGATGATGTTCCTTGGCCGGCAGTTTAACTACCCGGTCGCGCTCGAAGGTGCGCTGAAGATGAAAGAGATCAGCTATATTCACGCCAGCGGCCATCCGAGTGCGGAGCTGAAACACGGCGTCATCGCGCTCATCACGCCGGAGTTGCCTAGTGTTTTCATCGCGCCGGATGATTCGGTCTTGGAAAAGAATATCTCCAACATCGAAGAAGTAAGAGCGCGCAAAGGACCGATCATCGCGATCGGAACCGAAGGCAGTAACAAACTGGCGAAGGTCGCGGATGACCTAATCACCATCCCGGCCTGCCCGGATTACCTCTCGCCGATTCTCACCGCCATCCCGTTGCAACTCCTCGCCTACCACACCGCCGTGCATCTCGGCTGCGACGTGGACAAGCCACGCAATCTGGCGAAGTGCGTGACGGTGGAGTGACGCCTACTGCCGCGTCACCCGCAGCCGCATAAACTGAATGGGCTCCGCAGAGATATTGGCCGGCGAAGAAACGGTGACGGTTTCAGTCGCCGTGACCGGAGCTAACGCCCGCGCGGAAGAGGCCGCAGAGACGGGGTTCCAGTTTACGAGGTTAGTCGAGACTTCCACCGTATAGTTGATGTCCACTACGCCCGCCGCCTTGGTGTAAGTTAGCTCAGGAAATCCACTGGCGTTGATGATGGCCGTTGGCAGCGCGTTTGCATTGGCGGTTTTCGGGTCGAGGCCGAGCGCGTATTCGACGACATTCGCGATGCCATCGCGATCCAAGTCCGCGAGGTCGCCGCTCACGTTTGTGTCGGTTAGTTCCGCAGCGGTGAAGTGGCTGAAGCGCCAGGCGTCGATGGGTTGATCGTGGATGACGACGGTTGCGTTCGCATTTGCGAAGGTGGACGCGAATCCCGAGGCCAGCGTGACCGTGACGGTTTCATCGCCTTCTGCCCGCAAGTCGATGAGTGGCGTGATGATGATCGTGGCGCTGGTTTGGTTCGCGGGGATCGTGACGGCTGACGCGGGCGTGGGGTAGTCGGCGCCGGCACCAGCGGTGCCGCTGAAGGTAACTGGAACAGTGAGGGGATTGGTGAGGTCGCCGGAGCGGGTGATGGTGAAAGTTCCGGGCACGTTTCCGCGTTCCGAAGCTTCCGCGGCTGTGGCAGAAACGGTTACGAGCGACGCGGAATTCCAGGCGAGTCCGTAAGCGATCCCGGTCTGGCTGGAGGTCACTTCCAATAAGTAACGACCGGCGGGGAGGCTGGTTTGGTAGAGATGTTCGACGTTATCGACTGTGCTGACACTCTCATCAAGCAGCGCGCCTTTGGTGAAGCCGGTGGCGTCGTAGATCCGCAGCGAAAGGTTGGCCAAAGTCGCAGTAGGGTTTCCCCAGATCGAACCGGAAATCGTATTGGTGATCGCTCGATTCCACGTCAGCGCAGCGGAGAAGCGCGACGCGCCATCGGTGGCAGGGATATTAAAGAAATACTGACGCGCAGAAGCGGCGGCCGTGTTGTAATCCCACCCGCGTTTCGCCACGGATACCGATGCGCTCGCGGCCTGCTGCCCGGCGGCGAGGATATGATAACTCTCGGAGATATTTAACTGACCCGCGCCAAAGTGGGCGTCGAGCGGACGCGTAGAGCTGCGATTCCAGTTGGTAAATTGATCCTTCGTCGCTCCCGCGAGGAGCATGGCTTTTAGTGAAACACTATGTTTCCCCGCGGTCGGCGCGGCTTGCTTCAGTATGGCTCCCGCAGAGCTCACGAGCGGCGTGGCGAAACTCGTCGCCGGCATCGGCGCGACGAGCTCCGGCTTCACCCGGCCCGGATCGCCGACGGTGATGGGATCAATCGTCGCAGTGCCGGAGCTATGATTTCCATCCGTGAGCCCGACCGCGATCACGTTATAGGCACTAGCTAACAAGGGAGGAATCCCGCTGCCGCTGCCGTTATTCAGGCCGACGCATGCGAGGACGTCATTCTGCTGGATTACATAGTCCAACCGCCGCAGAGCTTCGATCTCGGATGCGACGTTTTCGGTGTTGTTCGCGTTCAGAAGCGTCCCGATCCAGCTATGATTTTCGATCGCGCGTGTTTCGGATGCCGGCGCGGCGAGCGTGCCCGTTCGCAGGAATCCGTTATAGATCCACCCGCTGGCATCGTACACATCGACGGTCGTCACGTCCGGGGCGAGGCTGCTGAAGCGACCGTAAAAGAAGCTCGCCACCGTGTTCGCGTGCCCGGAGATCGTGGACGCGCCGGACTTCGCCGTGAGCGTCTTTCCCGTGAACTCCGTGGAAGTCGCATCCGGCATGTAGCTGAGGCCGGTGGAGACGCTGGCCTCGATCTGCGAAACGCCGATGCCTGCCCCGGTCGGCATGGCTGCCCCAAGTTCGGCGCGCAGCGCCGTGAGGCCGATGTCATCCGCGTAGTTGGCCTGCGCGTTTCCAGCGAAAAAAAGGGCCGCCAGCGCGAGCCGCGCGGGGAGGCGCAAATCGACAAATGGCGTTTTGGATGGGGGGTATCGCATTTGGGCTGGGTCGAAGGTCGTTTCGGCGGGTTTGTCTGTCAAGCGGCGCACGTTTTCCAGAACGCCCATGAAGTTGCAGCGGGAATCCTGCCACGAGTGTGCTCGCTGCGGTGGAAATGGCGCGGGAGTTGCGCTACCGGTTAGCCCCGTGAAATCGCTCTTCATTTCATTCGCCATGCTGTGGGCCGTGGCCTGTCTGCGCGCGGAGCTGCCTTTCGAGACAGTTTTCAAAGGACGCGAAAAATTCGATGCGCTCGTGGCGCAGGCCGCCGCTTGGAAGCAATATCCGATCGGCACCCGCATCGCCCTGGCGGGGCGTGCGCTCGCGGGCACTCCCTACCAGGGCTTCACGCTGGAAATCGACGACCGGATCGAAGCGCCCTCGGTGAATTTCAACGGGCTCGATTGCTGGACCTTCTTCGAGACCTCGCTCGCTCTCGCGAGAATGGTGGAGCTGCCGCAGGAGCAGTGGAAGCCGGAGACGATACTGCGTTTCGTGGAGATGGATCGCTACCGCGGCGGCCAGTGCGACGGCTCGTATCTCTCGCGGCTGCACTATTTGGAGGATTGGTTTCACGACAACGACCGGCGCGGCCTCGTGGCCGATCTCACGCGCACGCTCGGCGGAGAACTCACTTCGCACACCGCCGGCGAGATGACCATCAACTGGCGCACCTACCGCTACCTGCGCGCCGACCCATCGCTCCGCCCCGGTATCCGCTCGATGGAAGAGCGCGTCGCCTCTCTGCCGATGTATCACATTCCAAAAAACCGCGTTCCTACAATCGAGGCGAGCCTGCGCTCCGGCGACATCATCGGCATCACCACGAACGATCCCGGCGGCGTCGGCACTTCGCACGTCGGCATCGCCTATCGCACGCCGGATGGAATCCTCCATTTCATGCACGCCTCCGCGCCGCGAAATCACGGCAAAGTCGTGCTCGATTCCCGCCTTTCAGACTATCTGAACCGCTTCCGCACCCACGCCGGAATCATCGTCGCGAGGCCGCTACGCTGAGCGGAAAGATGGGGCGTGCGTTCACTGGAAAATCCGGCACATGATGCGGGAGAAAATTTTCGCCACCTCTCCACTCACGACCCGCATTGAAAGCCCGACCGAAGAGACTACAATCCCGCGCCATGGCGCGCACCCCGGACCAACCCAACCACACGACGAATGAGATCGTCGCGCTTTCGCTGCTGGTTTTCGGGACGCTCGTTTTTCTTTCGCTGATCTCCTACGCGCCGGGCGATGTGCCGACGTGGTTCCCGCTCAGCTCGGTGTCGCGCGCCGGTCGCGGGACGGCGAATTTCATCGGACCGTTCGGAGCGATCATGGCCTGCACGCTCTATTCGTTCCTCGGCGCGGCGGCGTATCTTTTCGCAGCGGCGCTGCTCGGTTTCGGTGGCGTGAAGTTGATGAACTCACAAATCCTCGTCTCGCGCCGACTGGCTTGGTTCGCCGGATTCGTCATCACTGGCGCGTGTCTCGCACAGCTTCTCGATCTCGGCATGATCGACGCCAAACCACTGAATCTCGCCGGTGAAGGCGGCTATATCGGCAAATGGCTGGGCGAACTTTTCTTCCGAAAAATGCTCGGAATCGTCGGCGCAGTCCTCGTGCTCGGCCTCGCCTACGTCGTCATGCTCATCCTCATGACGGGCCTGCATCCGATCGAGCTCATGCGGCGGGCCATCGCTCTGCCCGGCCTCTGGCACGAGAAGCAGCACGCGTGGAAAATGGCGCGCGCCAATGAACAGGAAAAGCTCGCGATCGAAGCCGAGCGCGTGGCTCGCGAGCGGAAAAAACTCGAACGCACGCTCACGAGAAAAGGCGTCGCCCTTCCCTCGGAATCCGCATCCTTCGATGAACACGAGTCCGCTGCCGGCGAAACGGCTTTCAAGCTCGTGGCCGAAGACGAAGTCGTGCGCCCGGCCCCACAGATCATCGACAGCAACGCGATCCCCGCCGCCACGAAAAAAGCGAAGAGCAATCAGTTCCAGCCGCTCACTTCCATCTCCTGCGAAAACTACGAATTGCCCGGGCTCGACCTACTCGATCCGATGGACACCGAGAATCGCGAGACCGCGAAGCCCGAGGAGTTGCTGGCGATCCAGGACACGATCATCGACACGCTCGCGCAGTTCGGAATCGTGGTGACGCGCGGCGACATTACGCGAGGCCCGACCATCACGCGCTACGAGGTTTACCCGGCGAACGGCGTGCGCGTGGACAAGATCGTCTCGCTCGAACGCGACATCGCGCGCGCCACTCGCGCCGAGCGCATCAACACGCTCGCGCCGATCCCCGGCAAGGACACCGTCGGCATCGAGATCGCGAATTCCAAGAAGCAGAAAGTCACCCTGCGCGAGCTGCTCGAGTCCGACGATTTCGTGCATACGAAAGCGAAAATCCCCGTCGCGCTTGGGAAGGATGTTTACGGAAAAACGATCATCGGCGACCTTGCCGCGATGCCGCATGGGCTCGTCGCCGGCACCACCGGTTCGGGCAAAAGCGTGTGCATCAACGCGATCATCGCGAGCATCCTCTACCGCTTCACCCCGGAAGATCTGCGCATGATCCTGATCGACCCGAAGGTCGTCGAGATGCAGATGTACAACGCGCTGCCGCACCTCGTCGTCCCCGTCGTCACCGACCCGAAGAAAGTGCTGCTCGCCCTCCGCTGGGCTGTCGATGAGATGGACAAGCGCTACACGATTTTTGCCAAAACCGGCGTGCGCAACATCGGCGGCTTCAACGACCGCCCGCGCCCGAAAACGCAGGCACAACTCGACGAAGACGAAGCTGAGAAAACCGCCGCCGCCGAACCGCCGCCGCCGAAGCCCATCGCCGAACCGCTCGCGATCGATTTCAGCGCAATGGAAGACGAAGAACTTTTCGACGTCGCCGAAAAGCCCAAGATCCACGTCCCGCGCGAAGCCGAGGAACTCATCATCCCCGACCGGATGCCCTTCATCGTCATCATCGTGGACGAGCTTGCCGACCTCATGCAGACCGCGCCCGCCGATGTCGAAAGCGCCATCGCGCGCATCACGCAAAAAGCGCGCGCCGCCGGCATCCACATGATCATCGCCACCCAGACCCCGCGCGCCGATGTCATCACCGGCGTCATCAAGGCGAACGTCCCGTGCCGCATCGCCTTCCAAGTCGCCAGCCCGCTCGATTCGCGCGTGATCCTCGATGAAAACGGAGCGGAGCGCCTGCTCGGCCAGGGCGACATGCTTTACCGCCCGCCCGGCACCTCGCGCATGACCCGCGCGCAAGGCGTCCTCGTTACCGACGAAGAAGTCCACCGCCTCGTCGAGCACGCATCGAAACAAGGCGAGCCAAGTTTTGAATCCGCCATCCACGACCGGCTGAATGCAGCGGGTGCCGGAGACGGAGAGGAAGTGAGCGGCGAGGACGAGGAACTGGTCGAGAAGTGCATCGAGATCATGCGGCAGGAAAAAAAGGCCAGCACCTCGCTTTTCCAACGCCGACTCCGCCTGGGCTATACCCGCGCCGCCCGCATCCTCGACATCCTCGAAGCTCGCGGTTACGTCGCCGTCGGCGAAGGCGCCAAGCCGCGCGAAATCTTGCGCGACCTCGACGCGCTTTAGCGAGCGGAAGCGAAACTCGGCACTGGTCTTCAAACCATCGCCAGCGTGCCTCCCAAAATTCTTCGTCGCATGTGGTGGCGGTTCGCCAGACCGCTGCTGATCGCATACGCTCTCGCCACTGTGGGAATCGCATTTTTCCAGCGGAAGCTGATCTATTTTCCCACGAAGGCTTCCGAGGAAATGCTCCTCGGCCACGCGCGTGCCGAGGCGATGGAACCGTGGCGCGATGAAGCGGGCACGCTGATCGGCTGGCGGCATCGGGGGCAGGGAAATCCGGGCGCGGCCCGTTTTCTCGTTTTCCACGGGAATGCAGGCTACGCGCTGCATCGGGTGCAATACGCGCTCGATCTAACGAGCGTGATGGACTGCGATGTCTGTATTCTCGAATACCCCGGTTACGGCAGTCGCGGCGGTCAACCTTCCCAGAAGACATTGCTCGATGCGGGAGAGCAGGCGCTTCGCCTTTTGAAAAAAGAGAACGCAGCGGCTCCGGTGTTTCTGATTGGCGAATCGCTCGGTACCGGCGTGGCGGCTGGAGTGACCGCGCGAGCACCGGCCCTGGTGTCCGGCCTCATTTTCATCACTCCGCTAAATCGCCTGACCGAGGTGGCGGCATACCATTTTCCGTGGCTGCCGGTGCGGTGGATTTTGGCGGATCGCTACCCGGCGGTCGAGTGGCTGCAAACGTTCCATGGTCCGCTCGCGGTGGTGGTCGCCGAGGATGATGAGGTGCTTCCAAACCGCTTTGGGAAGGGGCTGCACGATTCGTTTGCGGGGCCAAAGCGCTTGTGGGTGAAGCCGGGGATGCACAATACGATTCACGATTCACTCGACGCGGAGTGGTGGCGCGAGGCCGTAGATTTTGTATCGCGCCGCTGAGGTGAACCACGCGGAGTACGAGGACTTTTACGCGCTGCCAGTCGGAGACGGATTTGGGCATCACGGCATCGTTCAGATGCAGCGCGCGGCGCTGGATGATCTGGCGACGGCGGTAGGCGCTCGCTTCAAACGCTTTGAAAAACCGCTCCTCGGACCCGCGCAATGCGTGCTGCGCGGCGGTGCGCTCGGCGACTTCCGATTTCAAAAGATCATTCGCAGCGCGGAGTTCCGCCGTGACTGCCGCCCGCACTTTCTCCAGCCCTTCCTACCTTTGAAAAGCGGAGTCGTTTAAGGTGTCCGCATTTGCGGCGGCAGATTCTTTCGTTAAAGACTGCGCGGATGTTGTGGCGCGAGTGCGCTCGAAGATGGCCCGCGCCCGGACCGTGCTGATCAGCGCAGAAAACGCCCGAGATTCTCGTCTTCCCAATTCTTCGCGCGACGGAACCAGTGGAAACGGCGTTCGCGCTCGTAGAATTTCGCGTGATGCACGATGCGCCGTCCGGCGGAATCGTATTCGTCCGGGACGACCGCGTGACACATCTCATGATACACGACGAATTCGACGAACCACGCCGGTACCATCAAGCGATCAAGCAGCGGATGGATACGGATGATGCGGTCGTCTTCCTGGATCGTGCCGAAGACGATCTCGTCCCGTGGCCGCATCTTGCGCTTGCGGCCCCAGACGATGGTGTAGTTCTTCAGACGATTGCGAAAATACCTCGCGTTCAGCTTATCGAAAATTTCGCGCAGGTTGTAAACGTGCCCCTGTTTGGCAAAGGCGAACTGGCGCTGCAAGGGCAGCTTTGCGACTGAGACTTTGCGTTTGCGTGTGGCCATCGAAGCGGTATTTCGAAATTGAACTACGCAGAAAATAGGGGACGCGGTTGCACCCCGCCAAGGATTAGCTGCCCTTCGGGAAAAATTGTCAGACCGTGCTCGGGTCCTGCTTTGCGGATTCCAGTGTTTTTACTCGCTCGAATAGTTTTGGGAGGCGGCGTATGTAGGCGAGCTGCTCCTTGGCCTCGCGGATCGGGAGCGAAGGGCTGCCCCAGACGACTTCCTTTGCGGCGATATTCTTACTGATGCCGCTTTTCGCTGCGACGATGACTTGGTCGCCAATTTCGATGTGCCCAACGATGCCGACCTGGCCGGCAATGGTGACGTAATTGCCTATCTTTACGCTACCTGCGATGCCGGTGAGGGCAATGACGAGGCTGTGTTTCCCGATGACGACGTTGTGCGCGATCTGGACCAAATTGTCGATTTTGGTGCCTTCGCCGATCCAAGTCCGGCCAAAACGGGCGCGATCGAGGGTGGTATTCGCCCCGATTTCCACGTCGTCGTCGAGTTGAACAATGCCGATTTGGGGAATTTTGACGTGTTTCCCACCCGAAAACTCAAAACCGAAGCCGTCGCTGCCGAGGACGACGCCGCTGTGGAGAATGACGCGATTGCCCACGAGACAACGCGCGCCGACGGTGACGCGCGGGTGTAATAGGCAGTTCGCGCCCACTTTCGCCCCGTGCCCGATGTAGCCGTGCGCTCCGATGACGCTGCCCGCTCCGATCTCCACGCCATCCTCGATCACGACGAATGGCTGGACGGACGCGCCCTCACCGATCGTAACCTCGCGCCCGATGACCGCGCTCGGGTGAACTCCCGGCGGGAAAGTGACGGGCGCAGGGGCGAATTTCTCGACGAGCTTTGAAAAAGACAGCGAAGGATTTTCCACGCGGATGGCGACCGGAGGAATCTCCTCGGCAAAATCCAGCGGAACGAGCGCCGCCGTTGCCCGGCAGGATTTGAGCGCGGCGAGATATTTGGCGTTTCCGAAAAAAGTCACATCACCTTCGCTCGCTTCCGCGATGGCTGCACCTCCGCGGATGGTTTTCGCTCCGTCCGCCGCTAAAGCAAACTGGCCGCCCACGAGGGCGGCCAGTTCTTGCACTGTGATGGTCACAGAAAGTCGAAAGACTTACTTGGGCTTGTCAGCCGGTTTGTCCGCAGGCTTTGCCGGCGCAGCCTTGGCTGGATCAGCCTTCGCAGGCGCGGCGTCTTCCTTGCCCTTGTTCTTGTTGAGCGCCTTGATGACGTCATCGGTAAAGTCGAACGCGTCGCGAGCATAGAGGATCACGGGCACGCCATTCAGGCTCGGGCCGCTCTTATCGAGCACTAGGTCGAAATTGTCGCTCTTCACTTTGCCTTCCACGATCTTGTTGATCTCTTCCACGATGCCGCCGCGCATGCGGACGGACTGTTCCTGGAGCTGCTTCTCGCGGGTCTGGCGGAATTCGTTAATTTCGCGCTGCATCGTATTCAACTCGCCGACTTTCTCGTCGCGCGCCTTGGATTTCGTTTCCTTGGCTTCCTTGCCGAGAGCGGGGCTTTCGATCTCTTCGTTCATCTTCTTCACCTCGTTCACGCCCTTGTTGTAAATGTCCATGCGGTCGTCCATTTCCTTCTTGGCGGCGTTCCGCGCCTCGTTGATGCGGGCCTCGGCGTCCTTAGTCTTGTAGTAATTCTCGAAGACTTTCTTCATATCGACCGTGCCGATTTTGGTGACTTGGGCCGAGGCAGAGACCGCACTGAAGGCGAGGCTGGCGATGACGAGGGGAAGGGCGAGGGAGAGTTTCATAAATGGATTTATACTAAAATAAGAGGCTGTGAGACTGGTCATGTGGGGTTCCGTTCAAAATTGGTAGCCAATGTTGAAGTTGAATTTTCCGCTGCCGGAGCTGTTATCTTTCTGGAGCGGAATGCCGTAGTCGATGCGGACGGGGCCGATCGGGAGATCGAGGCGGACGCCGATGCCAACGTCGGAGTTCACGTTGCCGGCGCCGAAGTCGTAGGAGTCCGCATTCACAAAACCGATGTCGTAGAAGACGGCACCGCGCACTTTTTCCACGATGGGGAAAGTGTATTCGATGGTCGCGCGTGCGAGAGTGTTTCCGCCGAGTGGCTCATTGTCGCTATCCTTCGGACCGACATCGCGGAATTTGAAGCCGCGCAAGTTGTTCGCGCCGCCGAGATAGAGTCGGTCAAAGATCGGCACCCGATCGCCGCCCGCCCAAGTCTGCACCGCGGCGATTTCGGCATTGAGCGTCAGGATGGTATCCCACGGCAGCAGGAAGTATTTCGACGCTTCGAGGTCGAAGCCATAGATGTCCGTATCACCACCGAGGAAGCCGCCTGCGACGTAGGCTTGGAAGTCCACTTTGTGGCCCTTGCGTGTGAGGAAGACGGAGTCGCGCGTGTCATACACGATGCCACCCGAGAGCTTGCTTTCGAGGCGATTTCCTTCTTCGTCTTTGATGGCCTGACTCGCTCCTGCATCGACGTTGTGAATATCAACATCTTGCAGCGTGTAGCTGAAGCGGATGTAGGTGAAGTCGTTGAGCGGCTTCCGTGCATTGATGTCGAAGCCGTAGCGGCGTTCATCATAGACAGAGCTGACGAAGCTCGCATCGCGATAGAACAGCTCGCCGCCTACCGAGACCTTATAGTCGAGGAAATACGGCTCGGTGAGCGAGAGGATGAAATCCTTCCGACGCGTTCCCCATTGCGCGCGCATGCGGAATTTCTGTCCGCCGCCCGTGAAGTGCGGCCAGCCGAGCAGATCGAAATTACCCTGCGTGATTTCCGCGAAGCCAAGCAAGCTATCGATCGACGAGAAGCCCGCGCCGAAGTTGAACGACCCCGTGCGTTTTTCTTCGACGAGCACCTTCAAATCCTTGCGCCCCGGAACCAACGTATCCGACGGGAAAAGGCTCACCGGCTGGTGGCCTGGGCCGTCGCGACGAGTGTAAAAGTAGTTCAGATTCTCCAGGCGTGACTGGCTGGCATCCACGCGCACCGAGTTATAAAGATCGCCGGGTGCGAGGGCGATTTCGCGGCGGATCACTTTATCCTTCGTCCGCGTATTGCCCTGAATGTCGATGTGCTCCACGTAACTCTGCACACCTTCCTGCATCTTGTAAGATACATTCATCACGCCCTTACCCGCGGGATTCACATCCGCTCCGGCCTGGAAATCGATGTAACCGCGCGTCCCATAAAGATCCTGAATCGCCTTCACATCCGCCTTCACGCTCTGTGGCGAAAAAATCGCGCCCGGCACGATCTTCGCGCCCTTTGCGATTTCATCGTTCGTGAAAACCTGCGCGCCCGAGTAAGTCACCTTTCCGACGTGATACTCGATGCCTTCCTTGATCGGGAAAGTGATCGTCACCCGCTCGCCATCGCGCGCAACATTGGGCCGGCCCACTTCGGCATCCACGTATCCCTTGCCCTGATACAGCTCACGGATCGCGCGCGAATCTTCGGCCAAAGCCTCCTGATCGACGCGCCCCTTTTTGCTAAACATATCCAGCAAACCTTTCGGCTTCGACTTCACGACCTTCTTCAGCTCGCTCTCCTTGAAAACGGTATTGCCCTCGAACACGACCGACTTGATCGCCTGCTTCCCGCCTTCGGAAACATTGAAGACCACGCGCGCCGTCCCCGCCTTTTCGTTCGACTCCACCTTGTAATTCACGTCCACGTCGCCAAAGCCCTTGCCCGCGTAATAGTCCGCGATCTTCTGCTTGTCCGCTTCCAGAGCCGCCTCGCTCAACGCCTCGCCCGTCTTCGCCGAAATCTCCTTCCGCACCCGACTCTCCTTAAACTGCGTCACGCCCGTGATCGCCACTTCCGTGATCTGCGCCTTCGGCTGCACGACCACGATCACCTTCACGCCGTCCGTCGATGGCTCGCCGAAAATGCGCACATTGGAGATGTTCCCGGTCGAATACAGATTCCGAATATCCTCTTCCACCGTACGCTCATCGTAAGGCTTGCCGACGCGCGTGCGCATGTTGGCGAGGATCTTCTCTTTGCTCAGCGCACTGCTCCCCGCGTACTGCACGTCGATCGTTTTCACGATCGGCGGCGTGGGCGCTTGGGCGAGGATACTGCCGGTCAGGGCAGCAAAAGTGGCGATGGTCGAAACGGCGGTGCGGAGGCTCATGGTGGTGGATTGATTGATTCGGGACCCCGAGAGGGCTCCGGGCGAAAATCGGCGGTATAAGAGGGAAGGGCACCGATAGCGTCAAGCGGCTATTTGAAAGAGAGATTCCCCCGGCGGAATCGTTCGCAAATCGGATGTCCCGCTTGTTGAAAACTCGATGGTTGGGATCGACGCGGCTTTTTCGAGCGCGAGGGCCAAAAGTTTTTTTGCTTCAGAACAACGTCATCTGCGGCTTCATCTCTGCCTTCGCAATTTCCGCCGCCTTTTTCCCGCGCGGCTTGCCGTGCTTCGGCGGTGGCGGCGCTTCGGCGAGGGTCGGGCGGCCTTCGGCGTTGAGTTCGTGCTGTTCGAGATTGCTCAGGATTTCCTTTGCGCGCGCGATGATTTCCGGAGGCAGTCCGGCGAGGCGCGCGACTTGGATGCCGTAGCTTTTGTCCGCGCCGCCCTTCACGATTTTGCGCAGGAAAATGATCTGCTCGTTCCATTCGCGCACGGCCACGTTGTAGTTGCGCACACCGCTGCGCGTCATCTCCAGCTCGGTGAGTTCGTGGTAGTGCGTGGCGAAGAGCGTGCGCGCTTTCACGGTGTCGTGCAGATACTCCGCAACGCTCCATGCGATCGAGAGGCCGTCGAAGGTGGATGTGCCGCGCCCGATTTCATCGAGGATCACGAGGCTGCGCGCGGTGGCGTTGTTCGTGATGTTCGCGGTTTCGTTCATCTCGACCATGAAGGTGGATTGCCCGCGCGACAGATCGTCGTTCGCGCCGACGCGCGTGAAGATGCGATCGGCGAGCCCGATCTCCGCGTCCTTCGCCGGAATCCACGAGCCGATTTGCGCGAGCAGCACGAGGAGCGCGACCTGCCGGATATAGGTGCTTTTTCCGGCCATGTTCGGGCCGGTAAGAATCAGCAGCCTATTTTTTTCCGCGTCGAGCAGCACGTCATTCGGGACGAATTTTTCTTCGACTAAACTTTGATCGAGCACGGGATGTCGTCCGTCGGTGATCGCGATGCGCAGGTCTTCGTGGAGTGTCGGACGCGTGTAGTTGAAAAGGCGTGCGGTTTCCGCGAGCGCGCACAACACGTCGAGGGTGGCCACGGATTGCGCGGTGGATTGCAGCGCGGCGAGATCGCGCAGGATTTCATCGCGCACTTGCAGGAAAAGCTCGTGTTCCAGCGCCTTCGATCGCTCATCTGCGCCGAGGATTTTGCCTTCGATTTCCTTCAGCTCCGGCGTGATGAAACGCTCGCCCGTCGCCACGGTTTGCTTGCGATGCCACATCGGGGGGACCGCGCCGAGATTCGATTTCGTGACCTCGATAAAATAGCCGAACACCGACGTGTAACGCACCTTCAGCGATTTGATCCCCGTCTCCTCGATCGCGCGCTGCTGGAGCTGTGCGATCCAGTCTTTTCCCTCGCGCGAAGCCGCGCGCAGTTCATCGAGCTGCGGAGAATATCCGTCGCGGATCATGCCGCCTTCCTTCATCACGGCGGGTGGTTCATCGACGATGGCGCGCGTGAGCAATTCGACGAGGTGCGGAAGCGGATGCAATCCGGCGAGGATGGTTTGAGACAGGCTTCCTGGCGAAGAAATCGCGGCCTCCAAACCGGAGCCACGTTGTAACGCCTCCAAATCCGCGCGCAGATTTGGGATCACTTCCAGCCCGGTCCGCAGCACGAGTAAATCGCGCGCGTTTCCTCCGGTCTGCGTGAGTCTCCCGACGGTGCGCTCAAGGTCGCGGATCGACTTCAGCGTGTCGCGGATGCTTCCCAAAAGGAACGACTCGCCGAGTAGCTCGCCGATGAGCTGCTGCCGCGCCCGCAGCTCCGCGAGGTCGCAGATCGGGTGCAAAATCCAGTCGCGCAATTTCCGCGCGCCCATCGGCGTCACTGTCCGATCGAGCGCGCCGAGCAGCGACGTATCGCGCCCGCCGCCGCGCGCCTGCACGAGCTCGAGATTCGCCTGCGTCGCCGCGTCCACGACCATGAATTGCGAATTCCGATACACCGTGAGCCGCGAAACGTGCTCGAGCGAACGCCGCAATTCGCTCTTCAAATAATGCACGATCGCGCCTGCCGCGCTCACTGCCGCCGGCAGCGTCTCGGCGCCGAAGCCATCGAGCGACTGCACTTTGAAATGTTCGCGCAACGCGTAATACGCCTGATCGTGGAGAAACGTGTAGCCATCTCGCAGCACAAGTCCGCGTAGATCGGTGAAACGCGGCGCGTCATCCTCCGCGATCAGGATTTCGGACGGTTGCACGCGTGCGAGTTCGTCGGCGAGTTCCTTGTCGTCGGCCAGCTCGGTTACGCGAAACTCTCCGGTCGTCAGGTCGATGAACGCAAAGCCATATCCCGCGTCCTTTTCCCGAGGCCGGATCGCCGCGAGGAAATTGTTCCGCTTCGCATCGAGCATCTGCAAATCCGCGACCGTCCCCGGACTCACGATCTGCGTGATCTCGCGCTGCACGATTTGCCCCTTCACCGGCTCGCTCACCTGATCGCAAATCGCCACGCGCCGCCCCGCTTTCAGCAGCCGCCGGATGTAATTGTCCGCCGCATGAAACGGCAGCCCACACATCGGCACGAGGTTCCGTTTCGTCAGTGCGATGTTCAGGATTTGCGAGCCCTGCACGGCGTCGTCGAAGAACATTTCATAAAAATCTCCGAGCCGGAAAAGCAGCAGGGTGTCCGCAGGCAGAGACCGCCGGATGCCTTGGTACTGCTGCATCATCGGCGTTAAAGTTTCGGACATACGCGGAGAGTAGGAGCGGGAAGGTGGGCGTTCAAGCGTGGTGCTCGGGCTGACGAATCAAACAAACGAAACAGTCATTTCAGAGCCATCGCGTCAAAAAGGTGGAAATTGCCGCGCGGCGGCACCGCAGAACCCGCGGTCATTCTGAGGGACGAAGAACCTCTGATTTTTGGTGGGCGGAGGTGGCGCGGAGCACGAGAAACTGG
>JANLQB010000658.1:0-5250 GCA_031367565.1 Verrucomicrobiota bacterium | reverse complement strand
TCGTCTCACCGCGCGAATCCGGATGCCGCGGGATCGGGAGCGTTACGTTTCGGTCGATGAAATCCTGACGATCGAAGACGTGCCGGCGAGTGAGTGGCGCGAGACGAAGCCGTTCGATAATCTGACGGCGCTTTTTCCCGATCACCGTATCGTCCTCGAAAATCCGAAGAGTCACTCGATCAGCGGACGGGCGATGGACCTCATTGCGCCGCTTGGCCGTGGATCGCGTGGGTTGATCGTTGCGCCGCCACGCACGGGAAAGACGGTCCTGCTGAAGGACATCGCGCAGGCGATCATTCAGAATTCGCCGGAGACAAAAGTGATTCTGCTTCTGGTCGATGAGCGACCGGAGGAAGTGACCGATTTCAAGCGCTCGTTGAACAACTGCGAGATCTATAGTTCGACCTTTGATGAAAACCCGCAGCGCCACGTGCAGGTCGCTGAGATCGTCGCCGATCGCGCGAAACGCCTCGTCGAGTGCAATCGCCATGTCGTGATCCTGCTGGATTCCATCACGCGTCTGGCGCGCGGCTACAACAATCTTCAACCCGGTAAAGGTCGCATCATGTCGGGAGGTGTGGACACGAAGGCGCTCGTGAAACCGAACAAGTTTTTCAGCGCGGCGCGCAACACGGAGGAAGGCGGTTCGCTTACCATCCTCGCCAGCGCACTCATCGAGACGAACAGTCGGATGGATGACGTGATTTTTGAGGAATTCAAGGGCAAGGGAAACATGGAGTTGCGCCTCGACCGCAATCTGAGCGACAAGCGGATTTTTCCCGCGATCAATATCCTTCTCTCGGCCACCCGCCGTGACGATCTGCTCTATCATCCTCAGGAATTCGAGCGGGTGAACGTGCTCCGCAAACAACTCACCGCGCTCCCGCCTGCCGAGGCGACGGAGATCCTGATTCACGCGCTGAAAAACACCAAATCGAACGCGGAGCTTTTGCTCTCCGGTCTGCGCGGTTGATGAAATCCGTGTTTGTTTTCCCTCCAGGGGCGGCGGGTGTCGCTCCGTACCCTGTTTCCTAGATGGCTCCTTTTCTTGACACTGCCGAGGGTCTCTCCTCCGCGCTTCCTCATCTCGCTTCCCACGCCCGGATTGCCGTCGATACCGAGGCAGATTCGCTGCACTGCTATTTTGAAAAACTCTGCCTGATCCAGATCAGCGTGCCCGGATACGATTGTCTCATCGACCCGCTCGCGGGCTTCCCTCTTCAACCCCTCTTTGAAGCGTGCGACGGGAAAGAGATCATCCTTCACGGAGCCGACTACGATCTGCGTCTCATGCGTCGCGTTGGCTACGCGGGACCGACGCGTGTTTTCGATACGATGATCGGTGCGCGGCTGTGCGGGATCCCCGAGTTCAGCCTCGCCGCGCTCATCAATAAATACTTCGACGTGCAGGTGACCAAGGCATCGCAGAAAGCGAACTGGGCGCGTCGGCCGCTCTCTCCGCAGATGGCAGACTATGCGGTGAATGACACGCGTTATCTTCACCGGATCGCGGAGATCATTGAGGCGGAATTGCGGCGACTCGATCGCTGGGAATGGTTCGAGCAATGTTGCGAGCGGGCGATCGCGGCGTCGGCGATCATCAAAGAGCGGGACCCGGAGCAGGCATGGCGCATTACTGGCAGCAATGAACTGCGCGGGCGGGCGTCGGCAGTGCTGCGTGCGCTTTGGCAGTGGCGCGAAGACGAAGCGTCGCGCGTTGATAAACCGACATTTCACATCCTGCACAACGAACAACTCGTGAACGCCGCCGCGCGTTTCGACCAGGGCGTGGACGTGAATTTCGACCACCTGCAAGGCAGCCGTCGCCGCCGTTTTTTCCTCGCGGCGGAGACGTCGCTCGCGCTCCCCGAGGGGGAGTGGCCACAGATCATTCGCAAGCCGCGGCTCCGTTCGAGCCGGGAGGAAGAGGCTCGGTTTCACACTCTGAAAAAGAAGCGCGATACCGTGGCTGCAGAGTTGAATCTCGATCCTTCGTTAATCGCCCCGAAGTCGATGCTGGAGAATCTCGCCAATAATTTTGACGAGACCGCTGCGAGGATGATGCCCTGGCAGCGCGAGCGGCTCGGCGTTTGATCCTCCTTTTTCCCGACTAGCTTGCGATTGGCGGCAGGCCGTCTGCCGGAGGCGTCGCTTCGTCCAAGGCCTTTTTCTTCTCCGCCTTTGGAGCGGGATATTCGCCGCGCCTCCAACTGCCCGATTTCAGAGCCTCGCTGTAAGGCCCGCTGGATTTTTTTGGCGCATAAAGCGAACGCTGGTTTTGTGGCGTTTCGCAAGCGGTGAGAACGGCGGCGACGAGGAGCAGGAAGGGGGTGATGAGTTTCACGGGCCGGAGCGGAACAGATGCGCATGCGGCTGTCAACGATCGCCCATCATCTGCACGAGAAAAAGGCATTGCCTCACCACCCCTCACCGCTAACTTCGCCGCCCTTATCATGATTATCGTTACAAAACCCGGCGCTACTGAGGAGCAGATCGAGCACATTCTCGATCGTATCAAGGAGTGGGGACTGAAGGCGGAAATCAGCCGCGGCGCGGTTCGGACGGTCATTGGCGTCATCGGGTCCGAGGATCAGATTCGCGAAAAACCCATCGCGGCGATTCCCGGAGTGGAAAGTGCGACGCCCGTGCTGAAGCCTTACAAGCTTGTGGCTCGCGAATTTCGCGGTGGCAACTCGGGCACGGTGAAAATCGGCGGGGTGGAAGTGGGTGGGAACGAAGTCGTCGTGATGAGCGGTCCGTGCTCCGTGGAGACGCGCGAGCAGATCACGGGGATCGCGCAGGCGATCAAAAAAAGCGGCGCGAAAATCTTGCGCGGCGGTGCGTTCAAGCCACGCACTTCGCCCTACAGTTTTCAGGGATTGGGCGTCGAAGGGCTGCAACTCCTTGCCGAAGCGCGCGAGGTCACGGGCCTGCCGATCATCACCGAGATCATGGACACGAAAGACCTCGAAGTGATCGAGAAATACGCGGACTGCCTCCAGGTCGGCGCGCGGAATATGCAGAATTTTTCGCTCCTGAAAGAAGTCGGGCGCAGCAAACTTCCCGTCATGCTCAAGCGTGGCATGAGCGCGACCATCAAGGATCTGCTGATGAGCGCGGAATACATCCTGAGCGAAGGAAACTTTAACGTCCTGCTCTGCGAACGCGGCATCCGTACCTTCGAGACCTACACCCGCAACACGCTCGATCTCAACGCCGTCCCCGTGCTTAAAGCCGAGACGCATCTCCCGGTCGTCGTCGATCCCACCCACGGCATCGGCCTGCGCGAGCACGTCCTCCCGATGGCCCTCGCTGCGATTGCTGCGGGCGCGGATTCCATCATGGTGGAAGTGCACGACTCGCCTGAACTCGCGAAAAGCGACGGAGAGCAGGCGCTGCTGCCGCACGAATTCGCCGACCTCATCGCACGCGCCCGGAAAGTCGCTGAGGCGGTGGGCCGGTCGATGGCGTAGCCAGATGCCCGGTAAAGCGGCGCGGAGGGGGTAAACGGGACCGCAAAAAAGGCCGTGGAAAGCCGGCCGCTTCAGAACCGGTTCACCGAAAAGCTGAACTGGTCCGGCCCACGGCCCTTCTCGAAAAGCCGCAGCGGAGTCGCGCGCTACCCTAGGAGCCCGGCCACCTGCTGCTGCACGTCCGCGATTTGCTCCATGCGCAATTGCGGATCGGGGATGATGAAGACTTCGCCCGTTTTCGTGTGTTGGTAGATGCGCGTGAGCGAGCCGTCGTCGCCGCGTTTCGCTTCGATTTCCTTCAGCAGTTTTTTCCGCTCCAGCATCACGGCGAGGATGTAGCGCGCATTGGAGAGTTCGGGCGAACTTTCTTCCATGTAGCGCCGCAGCAAATCTTCCGCAGTCTGCTTTTCGAGCGTCTCTGGCACGACGACTGGCTGCTCGAATTTCGAGCGCCAAAACGAATACGGCTGGATGTTTTCGTTACGCGTTTTGTAAGCCGCCTCGCTCACATCCTCGCGGCGAAATTCTCCGCGCTCGTCGTAGAGCAGCGTGTAAAAAAAGTCGCCGTCTTGAAATGGCTCGCCAGAAATGGCGCAGCGTTCGGCACGATGTTGAATGGTCCATTCCTGATTCATTTGCGTTTAAAAGTGAGTGATGGGAGGTCGCGATTCGTCGAGCGGAAATAGAGCAGCACCAGCCCGATCATGAAAAAGAAGGCGTTCGGAATCCACGCCGACGCGAGGGCATTCATGCGCCAGCCTTTTCCCAGCGCCAGGAAGAGATACGTGGAAAGCAGGAGCGCTGCGTAGAGAAAGATCGCGCCGGCCACGCCGCCGACGACTCCGCGCCGGGAGAAAACGATCGCGAGCGGAGCGCCGATGAAAACCACGATCAACGCCTGAAATGGGAATGCCCAGCGGTGGTAAAGATACGCGCGATACGGCGCGAGTTGCACTTCGGGGAAGTCGCCATTGAAGTGCAGATACTCCTCCAGTTCAGGGACGGTCAGGTTTTGCGGCTCGTACTGGGCGCTCGCGATCCGCCATGGCGTCTCCGTCCAGCCTTCCACTTTTCGGACGCTGGTCTGGAAATCCTCGCGACCAGTCACGTCGCCCGCTTCCGAAAAATCCACGCGCATCCCGCGCTCCAGCGTCCACGTCCGCGTCTTCGCATCGAACTGCGCGCGCTTCGCATACCACTTCGAGGCAATCGCGCCGTCCGGACTGTTTTGGGTGATGTGGACGTGATCGAGCGAACCCGTGGCCTGGCGAAATCGTTTGATGAACCACGTCCGGTGGTTCTGTCGCTCGCGGAAAAAATAGCCTTCGAGAATTTCCTGTTTCCCGGCTTTTTTTCCACGCGTGATTTGTTCGAGCGCGGCCTTCTTGATCGCCTCGGCATGCGGTGCCGCTTCGTAGTTCAGCGCGAGCAACCCGCCAGAGAGAAGCAGGCCGGCGATCACCAGCGGGAGAATGATTCGCGAAACGCTGCGCCCGGCCGTGAGCATGGAGATGATCTCATTCGAACGCGACATGCGGCTAAGGCAGAAGATCAGCGCGAGCAGCATGCCGACGGGCATCGAGATGAGGATGATCTGCGGCAATTGCGTCAGGTAAAAGAACCCGACCTGTTTTAATGAGGCATGGGCATCGACGAAATCGTGCCCATTGTCCGCGAGATCGAACACGAGCCAGATC
Source organism: Verrucomicrobiota bacterium (assembly GCA_031367565.1). GTDB lineage: Bacteria > Verrucomicrobiota > Verrucomicrobiia > Chthoniobacterales > Chthoniobacteraceae > JANLQB01. The sequence goes on along the minus strand of JANLQB010000658.1, from coordinate 80 downwards.
GCGAGGAAGCCGAACGAGCAGATAAAAAACGGCTCGAGAAAATTGCGCAGGAGATAACGGTCGAGCAGCTTCATCGGAAG
>JANLQB010000643.1:0-3216 GCA_031367565.1 Verrucomicrobiota bacterium | reverse complement strand
GCCCGCACGGACACTGCGGCCAATGCGTTTTCAGACTCTTTACGAAGGCCGCTACATTTTTGCCGTGGTCTTCGCCTTTCTCGCGGTGGGCATCGTCCTGCACTGGACGTGGCTCATCGTGCTCGCGGCGTTGCTCGTCGTTTTTTGTATCAACTTTTTTCGCGATCCCGATCGCGAGATTCCGCCAGGCGATGACATCGTGGTCGCGGGCGCGGACGGGCACATCGCGGAGATCGTTGAAGCCGAGGAGACCGAGGTTTTGAAAACGAAATGTCGCCGCGTGGGCATCTTCCTTTCCGTCGTCGATGTGCATGTGAACAAAGCGCCGATCGCCGGCAAGATCACCTATACGAATCACTTTCCGGGCACCTACCCCGGCCCATATCTCGACGCGCGCCACCCCGACGTTTCCAAATTCAACGAAGCACTCACGTGGGCCTTCGAGGGTGCGAAAGCCACGCTCGTTCTGCGGCAGATCACCGGCAAGATTGCACGCCGCATCGTCCCGTGGTCGAAGGTCGGCGATGTCGTGGAAAAAGGCTTCCGCTTTGGCATGATCCGCTTCGGCTCCTACACGGAAATCTATCTCCCGCTCGATGCGGAAATCACCGTGAAGATCGGTGACAAAGTGCTCGGCGGCGCGACCGTGATCGCCAAGCTCAAGTGAGGAAAATCCCATGAGCGACGACGGCAATCCCAAGATTTACCTCCTGCCAAATCTGATGACGGCGGGAAACCTCTTTTGCGGTTTCGCGGCGATCCTGAAAATTCTCGAAGGCGCACTCATCCAGGCCGCCGCCACGCAGCCCCTTTCGGAGGCCGTCGAAGCCGCCGCCGCCGAGCGATTCCACATGGCCATCTGGCTCATCCTGCTCTCGTGCGTTTTCGATGCGCTCGATGGTCGGCTTGCGCGGCTCGGCGGCAATGAAAGTCCGTTCGGACGCGAGTTCGATTCCCTCGCAGACATCGTCTCCTTCGGCGTCGCCCCCGCGCTCATGGTCTATCGCGTCGTCCTCCACGAATTCCCCCGCACCGGCTGGATCATCGCCTCGCTTTATCTCATCTGCGGCGCCCTGCGGCTCGCCCGTTTCAACTGCCTCGCCGCCGCGAATTCCGTCGCCGCGAACAAGGAATTCAAAGGCTTCCCCATCCCCGCCGCCGCCGGCGTCATCGCCTCGCTCACGCTCGCCATGCTGTGGTTCGACGAACGCGGACGCGACATCGGCAACGGCAAATGGATTCTCCCGCCTCTGCTCGTCTTCCTCGCGTGGATGATGTTCAGCGGCTTCAAATACCCGAGCTTCAAATCGCTCAACTGGCGCACCACGCGCTCGCTGCCAAAATTTATCGCCATCGTCGCCGTGCTCATCGTCACCACGATGTACTACCAGACGATGCCCGCCGTCATCTTCATCTCGTATCTGCTCTACGGCTTCCTTCGCCCTTTCCTCTCGCGCAAAATGAAACAAGAAATCGAAGAGGAAATCGACGACGAGGATGATGGTGACGACCCGGTGGAAAGCCCGTAGCCGCTTACTTCACTCGCACGATCTGCAGCGAGCCCTTCTCGCACCACAGCTCGCCCTTCGTCGCCCGCAGTTCCACCACGAGCATCGTCTCCCCGCCATTGGCCGTAAAAGGAAACGCCACGCTCTGCCAGTCCGTATCGCCCTTCAGCGCGTTCACCCCGCTGCGATTCGCACCCGAGACGCGCAGCCCCGCGCCTTCGCCGGATGAGCCCTGCGCCGCCACCACCCCTTTCGTCCGCAACTTCGCTTCAAAACGATAACTCCCCGGCTCCAGCGCCACCATCCGCCGCCACGATCCGTTCGCATCGCCGTCGGCGCGGAAGTAAAGGCACGGCTTTCCGCTATCGTCGCGCTCTTCCATCTGCGCCGCCGAGCCTTCCGTGCGCCAGTCCTTCGGAATCTTCGCCACGCCCTGCGCATCGAATTCAAACGGCTTCGGCATATCGCCCACCAACTTCCCGACGATCGCGATGCGCTGCCTCACGCGTTCCCGGGCGCTGTTGATCTGGCCGGTGTAATCCTTCGCCCATTGCGGATTTTTCTCCTCCAACGCCGCGCGCACTTTGCCACCGACCTCGGCCACGCGCGCACTCCAGTCGATCGGCTTCAACACGTTTTCGTAAATCGCATGGAGCTTCGCCTTGTAGAGTCGAGTGCCTTCCGGGCAGCGCATGAAAGCATTGCAAACCGAAGCGCCACCATCGCCAGCCAGCGAGAAATTCACATCGTTAAACGCCTGATCCATCCCGTGCAAAAAGAACGAAAATTTTCCCGAATCCGGGTCGCGATAAAACCGGTAGTTGTTCCGGTTAAAGCTGTATCCATCCCAGTGGCAAAGGATCGCCTCCATCGCGTGATACGACGCAAACAGATCCACGTCCAAAATCTTCCCTAGCCGATCCCATCGCTTCGCATTGTCGCCCTCATTGCACGCCGCAATCAGTTCCTTCAGCGCCGTTTTGTCCTTCGGATCGCCCTGATCTTTTTCCGTGTTTTCGTCGATGTCGCGAACGAATCCGCCGTCATAAAGATCGCCGTCCACCTTCTTGTAAAACGCGGAAAGAAACTCCTTCGTGAACGCCTCTTTCACCACGTAAAGCCCGAGATCGCGCCCCTGAAATTTTACAAAACCGTGCGAGCAACGCGAAGCCGGGACCCCCGCCTGCCGTGCCATTTCCCCGGCGATTTGCTCGAAAAGAAACGTCTGATCCTGCGCCCCATTGTTGAAGTGAATTTTCTTCAGCCCGTGAAACGGCTCGCCGCCTTTGTAGTAGTCAAAATTCAGCGTCAGCCCCGGCTTACCTTCCGGTCCCTGAAAACTCCCCGCCGACCCTTTTAGTTTCAGCGCCGCCGATTTGTAAGTCTTCGCCCCTTCCGTCATCGTCGCCTTGCAATAGCGCCGGTTGTCGCGGTGAAGGTAATCCCACTCCTCCGGGTCGAACGAAAACTCCACCGACGGAAACGCCGCCGTCCAAAAACTCTCCCCAAACTTTTTCAGCTTCTCCTCCTTGCTCACCTTCGCGACCGGCGCGGCCTCCGTCTCAGCGCGCACCGGTTCGGAGCCGAGATACGGCGTCAGCGCGGCGATCGCGCCCGCGATGATGATCAGCACGAACAAATATTTCAGCTTTCTCATGAATCCGAAGTCCGAGCGTGGTTGGTCCATTCGGCTGGGTCAATCCGGGCC
>JANLQB010000626.1:0-5330 GCA_031367565.1 Verrucomicrobiota bacterium | reverse complement strand
GAGGCCGGAGAAGGGCGGCGGGATCGTGTGGTGCGAGGACGAGGACAAGCAGCGGCCCAACGCGATCACGAACACGCTTTTCATGATCCTCTCCGCGCGTCTTTACGAGCGGACGAAAGAGCCGGCGTTCCTCGATTGGGCAAAGAAAACGCTCGCGTGGTTTCGCGAAACGGCACTGTACGACGGCGTCGCGGTCGTGGACGCGCCGGGGCACACCGGGGATTACTGGAGCTACAATCAGGGTACTTTCATCGGTGGGCTGACGGCGCTTTTCCTAGCCACAGGCCGCGAGGATTATCTCGAAGAGGCGGTCAAAATCACCCAAACCGTGCTGCACGATTCTGGCTTGATTCTCCCCAACGGCGTGATCGTGGAAAAGATGGGAACCGGCGGTGATGCGTGCCTTTTCAAAGGTGTTTTCGTCCGCTATCTCGCGCAGCTCCGAAGCGTCCTCCAAACCCGGAAATCGCATTTGGAAATAGTGGCAGAGATCGACCGCCGCATCCACGCCAGCGCGCAAGCGATCATCGGGAACGGTTCCGGCGCGGACGGCCTTTACCCGGCGGAATGGCACCAGGGCGCGGCGGACACGTCGACAAATTTCAACACCCAAGTCTCCGCCCTCGCGGCCCTCGTCGCAGAAGCGGACTCCACCCGGTGAACGAGCGACGATAATTTTACTAAGGCGCGGGATTTCCCTGAGTTCTCCAGCAGCAGACACGCGCAGCTCGCGCCACTCGTGCCGATCGCGATTCGTTTCCGTCAAAATCCCAACCATTCAAAACCTTATGAGCGACATTCAACCCGTAACTTGGTTCGACGATCCCGCACACTTCCGCAAGGCTTCGCGCCGGGAGTTTCTTTTCACCGGTCTCGTCGGGGCGCTGGGGCTGACGCTCGGGGATATGATGAAGCTGAAGGCGCTGGAGACGGATACTTTTGAGGCGAAGGCGCAGTCGCTCATCCACATCTTCCTGCCCGGCGGCATGGCGCATCAGGAATCGTGGGATCCGAAGCCGCTCGCGCCGATCGAATATCGCGGGCCGCTCGGGACGGTGGATACGAAGATTCCGGGCGTGAAATTTTCGCAGAATCTCCCGCAGACGGCGCAGATCGCGGACAAGCTGACGATCGTGCGCGGGATGACGCATGGGGAGGCGGCGCATGAACGCGGGACGCACAATATGTTTACCGGCTACCGCCCCTCGCCTGCGATCCAGTATCCGTCGCTCGGCGCGGTCGTCTCGCACGAACTCGGCTCGCGCAACAATCTGCCGCCCTACGTTTGCGTGCCGAATGTGCCGAATGAATTTGCGGGCACGGGCTACCTTTCGACGGCGTTCGGGCCATTCAGCCTCGGCGGTGATCCGGCGAACAAAGGTTTCAAGGTGCGCGATTTGAACATGCGTGAAGGGATCACGCAGGAGCGTTTCGATCGTCGCCGCAGCATCCTTTCCACGGTCGATGAGCATTTCCGCACCATGGAGAAGAGCGACTCGATCACGGCGATGGACAGTTTTTACCAAGCGGCATACTCGCTGGTTTCCTCAAACGAAGCGCGCGAGGCGTTCAACCTCGCGGCCGAGACGGATGCAATCAAAACGGAATACGGCGAGAATGAAGCGGGTCAGCGGATGCTGATGGCGCGGCGGCTCGTCGAAGGCGGCGTGCGGCTCGTGTCGCTGACGTTTGGCGGATGGGATCACCACTCGAACATTGCAGGCGCGATGAATGGGCAGATGCCGAAATTCGACCAGGCTTTCGCGGCGCTCATCCGCGATCTGGATCGTCGCGGGATGCTCGACAAGACGCTCGTGATGGTGAGTTCGGAATTTGGCCGGACGCCGAAGATCAACAAAGACGCGGGACGCGATCACTGGCCACGCGTATTCTCCGTCGCGTTTGCGGGCGGCGGATTTAAGAAGGGTTACGTCCACGGCTCCTCCGATCCGACGGGCGGCGAGCCGGACACGGACGCGCTTACAGTCGAGAACATGGCAGCAACGGTTTACCGGTGCCTCGGCATCAATTCCGACAAGCGTCTGATGGCGGCGGGCAATCGCCCGATCGACATCGTGCGCGGCGGCGTGGTCGTGCCGGAGCTTCTCGCCTAAATCTCCACCGCGCGAGGAGCGCATTTTTTTCGATGAACAGACCCACGGTTGCCACCTTTTTCGCCACCGCCGTTTTCGTCGCGTCCGCCTTCGCGGGCTCGCCTCGGCTCACTTCCACTTATCCCGCCGTCGGCCAGCGTGGGACGGAGCTGGAGGTGACCTGCTCGGGCGGCGCGCTCGTGGATGCGAAGGGGCTGCTGTTCGACACGCCCGGTTTAGAATGCACGGCGGTCACGACACCGGAGGCGGGGAAGTTTAAGGCGAAGATCAAGATCGCCGCGGACGCGACGCTCGGCGAGCATTCGTATCGGGTCATTACCGCTTCGGGTGTGAGCGATCTGCGACTGTTTTACGTCTCGCCCTTTCCGCTCGTGGAAAAGGTGAAGGAAAAAGACAAGCCGGACGCGGCGTTGCCCATCGCGCTTGGGACGACGGCATATGGGCACACGCCGGGGGAGAGTCAGGATAAGTTCGAGGTGGAGTTAAAAAAGGGGCAACGGCTGGCGGTCGAGGTGATCGGGACGCGTTTACAGACGCAGAATATTTACGACCCGCACCTCACGGTCGCGAAGGCGGACGGCACGCCAATCGCGGAGATTGATGATTGCGCGTTTTCGCGGCAGGACCCTGTGACGAGTCTAGTCGCGCCGGAAGACGGCAAGTATTTGCTGATGGTGAAGGATTCCACCAACAGCGGCCCAGGCGAGTGCCACTACATTCTCAACGTCGGCACCTTCCCTCGTCCGATTGTCGCGTATCCGCCGGGCGGGCACACGGATGAAGATTTGAAAATACGGCTCATCGGCGACGCAGTCGGGCCGATCGAACGCACGGTGAAGCTCGCCGCGAAACCCAGCCCGCGTTTCGATGTTTTCCCGGAAGACGGCCAGCCTGCGCCGCAACCGGTGCGCGTGCGCGTCTCGACTTTTCCGAATGTGCTCGAGGTCGAGCCGAATGAAGACATCGCGCACGCCGTGCCGACGGACAAGGCGCTGCCGCTCGCGCTGAACGGGATCATCGAAAAGGCGGGCGACGTGGATCATTTCAAGATTGCCGCGAAGAAGGACGAGACGTTCGACGTGAAAGTGTTCGCGCGGAAACTGCGCTCGCCGCTCGATTCCGTGCTCACGATTTGGAATATGCAGGGCGCTTCGATCGCGGCGAATGATGACGATGGCGGGATCGACAGCGGCATCCGCTGGAAGGTGCCTGCGGATGGCGAATACGTGATCAAGATTGAGGACAAACTCGGGCGCGGCGGACCGGATTTCGTGTATCGCGTGGAGATTGATCGCGTGCAGCCGCGCCACACCGTCTGGCTACCGGAGATGGTGCAAAACTCGAATCAAGAACGCCGCGCGATCGTGGTACCGAAGGGCAATCGCTACGCGACGCTGGTGCGGGTGAAGCGTTGGGATGTGGGCGGCGATTCGACGATTGAAGCGGTCGATTTACCCGCAGGCGTGACGCCGCTCGCCGGGCCGATAGACAAGACAGTGGACACGATCCCGATGGTCTTCGAGGCCGCGGCGGATGCAGCACCGGCGGCGAAATTTTGCTCACTGAATGTGAAACTGACCGAACCGCCGAAAGACACGATCGTCGGCAGCGCGGTGGAAAACGATCTGGATGTCGCGGAGAATGGAAACCAGCGTTCGTTTTACACCGTGACGGAAAACAAGCTCGCGGTCGCGGTGACGGATGAGATCCCGGTGAAGCTCAATCTCGTGCAGCCCAAAGTGCCGATCCTACGCAATGGTTCGATGAATTTGAAGGTGACGGTGGAGCGGAAGAACGACTTCAAAGGCCCGATCAGTATCGCGCTCATCTACGCGCCGCCCGGCGTCGGCAGTCCCGGCGTCGTGCAGATTCCGGAGGGGAAAGATGAAGGCACGATCACGATCAGCGCGAATGGCGACGCGCCTTTGCACAAATGGAAGATTTGCGTGACCGGCAGCGCGGACTTTGGAAAAGGCGCGGTGTGGATGAGCACGGGGCTCGCGGATTTGGAAATCGTCGAGCCGTTCGTAACCGGCGGGCTGACGCGCAGCTTTATCGATCAGGGCGATGCTGGGACGATGACGCTGAAGCTCGATCAGAAGATTCCTTTCGAGGGAAAGGCACGGCTCGTTTTGCTCGGCTTGCCGCAAGGCGTGACCGCCGAGGAGCGAGAGATCACGAAAGACGAAAAGGATGTGAAATTTAACATCAAAGCCTCGCCCGACGCGCAAGTCGGCCAGGCGAAGCAACTCTTCGTTCAATTCAATCTAATCAAAGACGGCGAGTCGCTGGTGAATACATTTGCCGGTGGCGGCATCCTGCGCGTGGACAAAGGCTCCGTCGCGAAGGTCGAAGAGCCAAAAAAATAAACGACATGCACTCGACATCACTAATCAAAAAACTCACCGCGAGCGCACTCGCCGCCGTGTTCGCGCCGGCTTTGAACGCCGCGATCACCACGGATTTCGAGGTGTTCCCGACGGATGTGAATCTCAAATTTTTGCGTGACAGCCAGTCGATGGTTGTGCGCATCACGGAGCCAAATGGCGTGCATCGGGATGTAACGACGGAGGCGAAATTTACGGTCGCCGATCCGGTGAAAGCGAAGGTGGAAAAGGGTGTGATTTTTCCGCTCGCGGACGGGGAGACCAAAGTAAAGATCGAGTGGAATGGGAAGTCGGCGGAGGTGCCGGTGAAGGTAGAGCAGGCGGCGACGGATACGCCGGTTTCGTTTCGGCTGGATGTGATGCCGGTCTTCATGAAGGCGGGCTGCAACACGGGCGGTTGCCACGGTTCGGCGCGCGGCAAGGATGGGTTTAATCTCTCGCTTTTTGGCTACGATCCCGAAGGTGATCACTACCGGTTGACGCGGGAAATCGTGGGGCGCCGTGTGAATCTCGCGTTGCCCGAGGAGTCGATGCTCATCACGAAAAACATCGGCACCGCGCCGCACACGGGCGGCAAACTTTTCACCAAGGACAGCGACCTCGCGCAGACGCTGATCCGCTGGCTGGAAGCGGGCGCGCCGAACGATGACTCGGCGAAAGTGGCGACCTGCACGAGCATCGAGATGCTGCCGAAATCGCTGCTGCTCGAAGGGCCGGATCAGAAATTTAAGATCACGGTGCGGGCGCACTATTCGGATGGGACGGATCGCGACGTGAGCAATCTCGCACTTTTTCTGACGAGTAATGAAAGCGCCGCGAAGATCGACAA
>JANLQB010000599.1:0-4084 GCA_031367565.1 Verrucomicrobiota bacterium | reverse complement strand
GCCGATCGCGGCAGCGTGGCGCTCGAATCGGTTCCCCATTCGCACTGGCATTTTGGCGGAGTCATCGGCGAACGCCTCGACGCGAATGAACGTCAGTGGCTGCTTCCCGCGCCATCGGCGAATCCGGGGATGCTCGAAATGTTTCGCGTGCGCGACCGCGAGCCGGTGCCGAAGCTGGTCCCGTGGGCCGGTGAATTTGCGGGGAAATATCTCATCTCCGCCGTGCAGGCGATGCGGATGACGGATCGACCCGAGCTTCGCGAATCCGTCGCCGCCTTCACCCGCGAACTCCTCGCGACACAGGCTGACGATGGCTACCTCGGACCGTTTCCAAAAGCGGATCGCCTGCTCGGAAATTGGGATTTGTGGGGCCACTATCATGTCATCGAAGGCCTGCTGCTTTGGAACGAAGCGACCGGAGATCAAGCCGCGCTCAACGCCGCGAAGCGAATCGCTGATCTCGCGTGCGACATTTTTCTCGAGGGAAAAAAGCGCGTCCTCGACGTGGGATCGCCGGAGATGAATCTGGCATTCATCCACGCGCTCGCCCTGCTGCATCGCAAGACCGGCGAGCCGCGCTACCTGGCCCTCGCGCGGGAGATCGAAAAGGATTGGGAGCGCGCGGGCGACTATCTGCGCACGGGGCTCGATGGCGTCGAATTCCACGCCACCCCGCGTCCGCGCTGGGAAAGTCTGCACGATTTGCAGGGGCTCTTTGAAATGTGGCGCATCACCGGCGAGGCGAAGTATCGCAAGTCCTTCGAGCATCACTGGCGCAGCATCCTGCGCGGCGATGTGCATAATGCGGGCAGCTTCAGCGCGGGCGAGCAGGCGACGGGAAATCCGTGGGCGACCGGCGCAGTCGAGACGTGCTGCACGATCGCGTGGATGGCGCTGAGCATCGACATGCTCAAACTCACCGGCGACCCGCTCGTCGCCGATGAACTGGAACGCAGCACCCTCAACGGTGCCCTCGGCGCACAACATCCAACCGGTCGCTGGTGGACCTACAATACGCCGATGGATGGCACCCGCGAAGCCTCCGCGCACAGCATCGTTTTCCAGGCGCGAGCCGGCACGCCCGAGCTAAACTGCTGCTCCGTGAACGGCCCGCGCGCGCTCGGCATGTTGAGCGATTGGGCCGTGATGCGCAGCGAAGGCGGCCTCACGATCAACTGGCACGGCCCGCTGGAAATCCGCCTGCTCAAAGGATTCGGCGTCGGTTTAAAAAACGAAAGCGACTACCCGACGTCCGGCCACGTGAAATGGATCGTCACCGCCGCACCCGCGATCGAAGGCAAACTACGCTTCCGTATCCCCGCATGGTCCGCGCACACCGTCGCTAAGCTGAACGGCGAGACGTTGCCCGAGCCGAAGCCCGGAACCTATCTCGACCTCAGTCGCCGCTGGAAAAACGGCGATACCATCGAATTCGATTTCGACATGAGCCTGCGCGTGCTGTCCGGCGACCGCGAAGCCCTGGGAAAAGTGTCGCTCTTTCGCGGCCCGCTCCTGCTCGCTTGGGATCAGCGAAACAATCCTTTCGACGAAGCAGGCATCCCACCCATCGCGCTCGATCATCTGAACGACGCAAAAATTTCCACGCCACCAAACGGCCCGCTACGTTCATGGTTACTCGTCGATCTTCCCGCAGCCGACGGGAAAAAAATCCGCCTCTGCGACTACGCCAGCGCGGGCGCAACCGGCACGCGCTACCGCTCATGGCTGCCCGCCACCCAGCCGCTCCCGCCGCCGCCCATACCCAGGCTCCCCGCCGACGGCACATCCATCGGCAGCGAACCCATCACCTTGCGCTGGAGCACGCAACCCGGCCCGCTGCTCACGGATTACTCGCTCACGATTTTCGCTGTCGGCAAAGAAGCAACGCCACTCGTGAAACTCGAAAACCTGACCTCGCCCGAAGCGGTCGTGGATTTTTCACAAAAACTCACCGAACCCGCTTCGCTGCGCTGGCGTGTCGAAGCACACGGGCCGGGCGGTATCTCGGAAAATCACGGCCCAAGCTCGCGGCTGAATTTTGATCCTGTCGTGAAAGCGGTCAACGAGTCCGGCGGCGTCATTCTTCGCGCGCCTTTGCAAACCGACGCCATCCCAGAAGCAGGCCACCTCGAACGCGCCACCGCATTCACCGCGACCGAAGCCGGCCTCCAACTCGACGGCCTTAGCCAAATGCTCGTCTATTCAGCACCAGATACGTTTCGCGGCGATTTCACAGTCGCCGTCCGCGTCCGCGTCGACGAACTCCCCATCAAGCGCCCCGCCCAAATCTTCAGCGCCTGGGCCGCACCGGTGGACGACCCGCTCCGCCTCGTCATCGAAAGCGGCTCACTCTTCGCCCGCATCGAAGCGCAACAAGGATATAGCACCGACGGCCTGCCCATCGCAGTTGGCGAGTGGCACCACATCGCCGCCGTCAAACGCGCCGATCGCCTCACGCTTTTCATCGACGGCGAAGCGCGCCGCACCGTTCCCGTCCCCGCGCATCTCGACACCCAATCCACCGAATGCGCGATCGGCGGAAACCCACGCCACCCCGGCCCCGAGTTTCTCTCCGCCACCTTTCGCGATCTCGAAATCCGCAGCCACGCCCTCAACTCCGCTGAAATTGATGGTCTCGCCCGGATAAAGTAAAACCCGTCCCGCGGAAGGCAGGACGGGTTTTTAATACCGAAATCGAAATCTTACTTCAGCTTGGATTTCAAATCCTTGCCGGCGGAAAATTTCACGCTCTTGGATGCCTTGATTTTGATTTTTTCGCCCGTCTTCGGATTCACCCCGAGCCGCGCCTTGCGGCTCGCGATTTTGAAGGTTCCGAAGCCGACGAGTTGAACGGGTTTGCCTTTTCTCAGGCCCGATTTGATACCATCAACCACGGCTTCGACAGCCCGCTCCGCCTGGGCTTTGCTGGCGTCTTTACCGAGAGTTTTTTGCACTGCTGCGACAAGCTCTGCTTTGTTCATGAGACTTAATTATTTGTTGTTATCCGCCGGGGGGATTCCAATCCAGCCGATTGGAAAAGGTTCTGTCAGCCGGGTTTTATTATGTCAACCAATTCGCCCACAATTTTCCAGAACTTTGCGATGAGCCAGAAAACCATTGCTTAAGCTCTGTATTTCATACCCGCATATTTCCCAAATCATGAAACTGGAAAATCAACTTCGGCAATATCTCGACTCAGCACCGACCATCGACGCCTCCGCTTTCGTCGCGCCCGGAGCCGATTTGATCGGTGATGTCACTTTGGCGGAAGAATCGAGCGTGTGGTTTCAGACCGTCCTCCGCGCCGACATCAACCGCATCGTCATCGGCCCGCGCTCGAACATCCAGGACGGCGCGGTCATCCACCTTGCGGACGATTTCGGTACGCACGTCGGCGAACTCGTCACCGTCGGCCACAAGGCGATCCTCCACGCGTGTGCGATCGGCGACGAAGTGCTCGTCGGCATGGGCGCGATCGTGCTCGATGGCGCGGAAATCGGTCCGCGCTCGATCATCGGCGCTGGCGCGCTCGTCACCGGCGGAAAGAAGTTTCCCGGTGGCTCGCTCATCCTCGGCTCGCCCGCGAAAGTCGTCCGTACCCTCTCGCTCGACGAGCAAGCCGGCATCAAAGTCTGGGCCGAAAAATACGTCGCCCTCAGCCGCGCCTATCGCGAGCGTCTGGAAAGAAAATCATAGCTGCATGTCCTTCGCCCCATCGCGACCAATCACCCGCCGGACCGCACTTCGTCTGGCCTCCGCTCCGCTCATCACATTCGGACTGCATCGACTAGCTCATGCCGCCGATTCTGGGCAGGGCTTCACCTTCATCGCGGTCAACGATCTGCATTCTTTCAGCGACGCGTGCGCCCCTTTCTTCCAAACCGTCGTCACGAAAATGCGAGCGAGCGCTCCAGAGGCGGCCTTCTGCCTGATCTCCGGCGACCTCGCCGACGGCGGCGAACCCGCCCAATACGCCATCGTCCGCGCAGCCTTCGACGGACTTCGCGTGCCGCTGCATCCCGTGCCGGGAAATCACGACTTCATCAAAGATCGCGACCGCACCGGCTACGACGCCGTCTTTCCC
>JANLQB010000550.1:0-4333 GCA_031367565.1 Verrucomicrobiota bacterium | reverse complement strand
TCGCGGCCTTCGCTCCCGGCCATATCGAGCACGAAAACAAGCAGCTTGCAGCGCACGATGTGGCGCAGGAAATCGTGGCCGAGCCCGACGTTTTCATGCGCGCCTTCGATGAGCCCTGGAATGTCCGCGACGGTGATCCGGCGGTAGCCCGGCAGCTCGACCACGCCGATGTGCGGCGTCAGCGTGGTGAAGGGATACGGCGCGACTTTCGGGTGGGCGTGCGAGATGCCGGTGAGCAGCGTGGATTTGCCCGCGTTCGGATATCCTACGAGCCCGGCGTCCGCGATCTTGCGGAGCTCCAGATAGAAATATCCGCGACCGCCTTCCTCGCCCTCGGTGAACTGCGTCGGCACGCGATTCCGCGAGCTCTTAAAATGCACGTTCCCGATCCCGCCCTTGCCGCCTTGGCACAAAACGAATTTCTGCCCTGGCTGCGTGAGATCGACGACCATTTCCAACTCATCGGGATTGATCGCCGCCATCTTTTGCTTCGTCGGGCGGTCGCGCTCTTCGGCCTCCGGCGATTTCGTAAAGTCGATGTAAGTCGAGTTCGTGCCGTATTCGATGGAAGGGTCGAGCGAATAATCCGGCTCCTCACCGGGGATGCGATAAACGATCGTCCCCACCGGCACCTTCACGATCTTATCCGGCGAAGTTTTTCCCGAGCACTGCCGCCCGCCGCCCTGCTGCCCGTTCTTCGCCTTCACCGTCGGCTCGTAGAAAAACTGCGTGAGATTGTCCGAATGCACATCCGCCTCCAGCACGATGCTCCCGCCGCCGCCGCCATCCCCGCCATCCGGCCCGCCCTTTGGCACAAAGGATTCGCGACGGAACGAGACGCACCCGTTCCCGCCGTCGCCGGCAGAGGCAAAGATGCGGATATGATCAATAAACATTCGGCGGCGACTGTCCGCGAGGGCGCGGCTGCTGTCGAGGGCGGATGCGGTCGCAATCTGGATACCGTGCAAGCGAGCGCGATTTTCCGCTCTGCTACTTCGCCGGCAATTCCTCGATCACGACATCCTTGTAACTCGCCACCGCCTTCGCCCCGCCGTGGATCTGGACTGCGATCTGCCCGCTCTGCTGGATGCCCGGTTCCGTCTCCGTGAAATCCACCGTCTTCACGCCATTGAGCCAGAGCTGAATGCGCGGCCCTTCGCAGCGGATCACGTATTCGTTCCAGTCATCCGTTTTCAGCGCCTTCGCGATCACGTCCTTGTCCGCCGTCACCAGCATCTTGTTCCGCCGCGATTCATCGTAAAGACAGCCCCAATACCCCGCGCCGACATCCGCCTGATACCCGCTCATCTCATTTGGCGGAGTCGCGATCCGTTGGCTGCGAATCTGAATCCCGCCATTCACAAACCCCTCCGTCCCCACCAGCTTCACCTTCAGCCGCAGCTCGAAATTTGTGAACGCCTTCTTCGTCGAGAGGAATTCATTCTGCGGCACCGTCGCCTCCAGCGATCCACCCACCAAAGCCCCATCCACAATCCGCCAAGTCTTCGCCGTATCGCCCTCCCAGCCGTCGAAGGTTTTTCCATCGAAAAGCGGGACGGGCGCGGCGTGAGCGGAGATTGCCAGAGTGGAAATGGCGAGGAGGGAAAGGAGCAGTTTCATCACGCGAAAATAGATGTTCACGTCGGCCGGGCGCGAGCATTTCCCTCGCTCAGAAGTTTTGCCGGCCGAACTCCCGCCCGTTCCACCTCCCAACGCTACCCATTTCAGCTTTGTGAACGCTTGCGCCCTGCGGCTTCTCAATTCGCGTGAAAGCGAATCTCGGGCGTGCCGCAGAGGCGTTTCGAGAGATCGATGGGGTCGCCGATGTGAACTTGCTCGGGGTCGATCTGGTAGGACCAAACGTAGAAGCCGGTAAGGATGGCGGCTCCGTAGATCGTCGTGAAGGCGCAGCTTCCGGCGTCGTAGCCGGAGGAGATGCGGACCCGGCCGACGCGCGGGACGGGGAAGCGGGCGTCGAAGACTTGCCAGTGGCCGTCGAGCCAGACTTCGCAGTAAGCGTGGAAATCCTCGGGGGTGCCAGGAGCTGGGACGCCGATGTCGGGGACGAAGCCGCTGGCGTAACGGGCCGGCAAATTAAAAGTGCGACAGAGGGCGATGGCGGCGTGGGCAAAATCGCGGCAGACGCCAAAGCGGCGCTGGATGATGTCGTGCGCGGAAAGCAGCGTGCTGCCGGAGCCGGTGCGGTATTCGATGTTTTGGTGGACCCATTCGCGGATGGCGAGGACGCGGGGAAGGCCGTTCGGGAGGTGGCCGAAGTTTTGCCAGGCGAAATCGAGCAGCTTGTCGGAGTCGCAATAGCGGGAAGGCAGGATGTAGCGGAGGATTTCCGGCGGGAGGAGATGGGGCGGGATGGCTCCATCGCGCTGCATGAAATCCTCGGCGGCGCTGGGGACCATGACGATGGCGTCGTAGCGCAGGGAATTGCGTCCGGGTTCGAGAAAGAGGCGGTTGATGGCGTTGCCGTGGTCGTCTTGGAACTCGGTGGTCGCGCGGAGCGGTTCAAATTGCAGGCTTTGCTGGCGGATGAGTTGATAGCGATCCTGCCGGGGGGTGGTGGCGACGAGGATGGGGGTCTGCGCGGGAGCGTCGTAGGTGATTTCGCACCCGATGCGGATGGCGAGATCGAGCGGCGGCGACGGTAAAGTGGAGTGGTTCATGGTGCCCGGATCGGAGACATCGGAGGCACGCCACCCGGCGGATGTTTCGATTTTTTGGAGCGAAGAAGAAAGTGCGCGCTGTGGGATGAGATGGCGAGCAGGGAAAATCGTGTTCGTCCTCGTCCTCGAAACCCGCGCGTCATTTCGAGGACGATTTCCACGCGCCGACATTCCATTTGCGCGGACGGCGGAGGCGGTGTGATACTCCGCGCCCTATGACTCTGACCGAAAAAATCCTAGCGCGCGCGAGCGGCAAGTCTCGCGTGCAGGCGGGCGACAATGTGTGGGTGAATGTCGATGTGCTGATGACGCACGACGTGTGCGGGCCGGGGACGATCGGGGTTTTTAAGCGGGAGTTTGGGCAGGCCGCGAAGGTGTGGGATCCGAAGCGGCTCGTGATCATCCCGGATCACTACATTTTTACGGCGGATTCGATGAGCAATCGCAACGTGGACATCCTCCGCGATTTCGCCCGCGAGCAGGGGCTGCCGTATTTCTATGACGTGATCGACGACCCGAATGGCCACTGGCAATTCGACGCCTCGCGCGGGCAGCTCAAGCAGCAATACGGCAAGAACTACACGGGCGTCTGCCACACGACGCTGCCATGGAAAGGCCACACGCGTCCCGGCGAAATCCTCTTTGGAACCGACTCGCACACTTGCATGGCGGGCGCGTTTAATCAGTTCGCCACGGGCATCGGGAACACCGATGCGGGCTTCATCCTCGGCACCGGCAAGCTGCTCATCAAAGTGCCGGAGTCGATGCGCTTTTTCTGCGAAGGCGAGTTGCCGGTCGGCGTGATGGCGAAGGATCTAATCCTGCACGTCATCGGCGAGATCGGCTTCGACGGCGCGACGTATCGCGCGATGCAGTGGGAAGGGCCGGGCGTCTTTGCGATGAACATGGATGACCGGATGACGATCGCGAACATGGCGATCGAGGCTGGCGGCAAAAACGCGATATTTCCGTACGACGAGAAGACCGGTGCGTATGTGCGCGAACGCGTGGCGGAGAACGGCACGAAGAGCACGTTCGAGCCTGTCGAGTTGGATGCGGATCAATCGTTCATTTACGACCAAGTGTTCGATCTCTCGAAGCTCGAGCCGACCGTCGCGTGCCATCCCGATCCCGGCCAGCGCAAGCTCGCAAAGGAGATGGGCGGCGTGCAACTGGACCGCGCCTACATCGGCTCCTGCACCGGCGGCAAGACGAGCGATTTTCTTGCGTTCGCGCAAGTCGTCCGCGGCAAGACTGTGAAGATCGACACGTTCGGAGTGCCTGCGACAACGAAGGTCGTGGCCGAGTTGAAGGAAACAAAATGGGACGGCGTGAGCGTCTGGAGCATCCTCGAAAGCGCGGGTGTCCGCATGACGGAAAACGCCTCGTGCGCCGCGTGCCTCGGCGGGCCTGTTGACACGTTCGGACGCATGAACACGCCGATGAAGTGCATTAGCGCGACGAATCGGAATTTTCCCGGACGCATGGGCCACAAGGAGTCGCAGGTTTTCCTCGCAAGCCCCTACACCGTTGCCGCGAGCGCGCTCACCGGGCATATCACAGACCCGCGCGAATTTGTGAGTTGAACCCTCGCCCGGCAACCTTGATGCAGTGTGAGCAACTTTGTTTTTCACAAACCGCAATGCGATTTTGCC
>JANLQB010000003.1:0-1986 GCA_031367565.1 Verrucomicrobiota bacterium | reverse complement strand
GCCACATCATGGCCGAAGTCCTCGACCTGCTTTACGCCGCACAAGACAACGCGCTGCGAGGAGATTTCGAGGGAAAGGTGGTCGAACTCGTCGGCCAGCTCATGCCCGATAAATCGACTGGCGGTGGCAAACGCTTCAAAGTCGTGCGCATGTTCATGACCTGCTGCGCGGCCGACGCGCGCCCGGTTGCGACACTCGTCGAAGCGGAAAAGCTTCCCGATTTCCCCGAAATGACGTGGATCAAAATCACTGGCACCGCCACTTTCCCGACGGAAAACGGACGCCGCACCGCCTTACTAAAAGCCGAGAAGATCGAGAAGTCCGGCCCGCCGGAAGAGACGATGCTTTACTGAGGCGAAGCCTTCGCTGCAGGAGCTTTCGTCTCTTCGTAGCCGAGTAAATAGGCGCGGCGCTGGCCGGGAAATTCGCGCAGGCTCATCTCGCCACGGCGGGATTGGCGAGATTCGTGATTTTCAAATCGACCGCGCTGGCGAGAAAGGTCGCGGATGAAATGCGATTCCGACTTGAAACACCCGCGCGCTCGACGCGCTGGCAGGCGTGGGGGAATCTGCTAGCATCCCCGCATGCCCGCCGTCCTCGACAAACCGAAGCCGTCCCAAAAGCGCCGCTGGACCTACGAGGAATATTACCGGCTCGATGACGAGCGGCGGTATGAATTGTTCAACGGAGAGTTAATCCCCATGCAGCCCCCATCACCCAGTCCTGGGCATCAACGCGAAGCACTCGAACTCGCCGTCATTTTTCGCGAATTTGTGCGCGCGAAGAAACTTGGACAAGTTTTCATCGCCCCGCTCGACGTGATTTTCGACGCCGACAACACCGCGCAGCCCGACCTCATTTTTATCGCGAAAGCGAACGCAGAAATCGTGAAAGAGCGCGGGATTTTCGGTGCGCCGGATTTGGTGGTGGAGATCGTTTCGCCCGGAAGTGTGCGGCGGGATCGTTATGAAAAGCAGGCGCTCTCCGCGCGCTTTGGCGTGAAGGAGTACTGGATTCTCGATCACGCAAATCAGTCGCTCGAAGTGCTCGTGTTCGATGGGGCGGCCTACGCGATCCATTCGTCGGCGGAGAAAAGCGGGCACGTCGCCTCGAAGGTTTTGCGCGGGCTGAAAGTGCGACTTTCCGATCTCGCCTGATCGTGGCGAAAGGCGCGGAGCAATTCGTCGAGACGCACGTCGTCGGCGCGGAAACGTGTGAGCGAAAAGTCCACGCGGCAGATTGCCCGGCGCTGGCGATGCAGCACATGGCGCACATCGGCGTGGCCGATGCGGCGGCACCTTACGAAATGGTGCGCATGGATTTGAGCGGCACGTATTTTCTCTCCTGCTCGGCGGGCAGCGGACGCATCCTCCTCGACGGTCGCTGGCAGCTCTGCAAACAAGGTTGGGCCTGCCTCGCGCCGCCGCACGCGATGCTCGCGTTTCAGGCGCTGCCGAAGACGCGCTGGGAGTTTGCGTGGGTGCGCTACCAGCAGCCAGCGGGGCAAAAACCGATCATCACCTCATCCTCGCCCGCGCTGGCGAAGTTCGATCCGCTGCCGCTGCGCGCGGCGGTGGAAGGGCTTTATTTTGAAATGCAGAGTCAGACCGCGCCGGTCGCGGTGCGGCATTGGGTGGAACTCATTCACACTTACGTCCTCCGCTTCGCGCAGCCCTGGCAGACGGATGACCGGCTCGGGCATCTGTGGGAATACGTGGCCGCGCGTCTCGATGAACCGTGGTCGCTCGACCGGCTCACGCGCCAAGTGCATCTCAGCTCGGAACATTTACGCCGCCTCTGCCGTCGTGAACTCGGTCGCAGCCCGATGCAGCAACTCATCTACCTGCGCATGCAGCACGCGGCGAAACTGCTCGCGACGACCGGCGACAAAATCGAGACGATCTCGACGGCGGTCGGCTACGAAAACCCGTTTGTGTTTTCGAATACGTTTAAGAAATGGGTCGGCTGGAGACCCCGCGATTACCG
>JANLQB010000513.1:0-7162 GCA_031367565.1 Verrucomicrobiota bacterium | reverse complement strand
TCCCAGTGCGCCTGCGGCAAACGCGCCGCTGGCTCAGCGGATGCGGCCGCGTTCGCTGGGGGAATATGCGGGGCAGGGGCACATCCTCGGTGCGGGGAAATTGCTGCGGCGGGCGATCGAGGCGGACCGGATTTCTTCGATCATCCTCTTCGGCCCGCCGGGGACGGGGAAGACGACGCTGGCGGAGATCATCGCGAGCGCGACCGCTTCGCGTTTTGAGCGTCTCAGCGGAGTGGAGAGTAATGTGGCGGACCTTCGGCGGGTGATCGCGTCGGCGGCGAACCGGCTCGCGAACAAGGGCGAGAAGACGATTCTTTTCATCGACGAAATCCATCGCTGGAACAAAGCGCAGCAAGATGTGCTGCTGCCGGATGTGGAGCGGGGGACGGTGCGGCTGATCGGAGCGACGACGCACAATCCGTTCTTTTATATCAACAGTCCGCTTGTCTCGCGGTCGCAGGTTTTCCAACTCGAACCGCTCGGCGTGGAAGACCTCGCTGCGCTGCAAAGACGCGCGCTGGCCGATGAAGAGCGCGGTTTTGGAAAGCAGAAAATCGTGATGGATGATGATGCGATCTTCCATCTGGCGGTGACGGCGGATGGCGATGCGCGCCGGTGCTTGAATGCGCTGGAGATTGCGATCGTGACGACAGCGGCGGGGAGCGACGGCGTGATCCGCATCGACCATGCGAACGCGGAGGAGAGCATTCAGAAGAAGGCGGTCGTGTATGACGGCGATGGCGATCAGCACTACGATACGATCTCCGCATTTATAAAAAGCATCCGCGGCTCCGACCCGGATGCGGCGCTCTACTGGTTGGCGAAGATGCTGTACGCCGGGGAGGACATCCGCTTTATCGCGCGGCGGCTGGTGATTTCCGCGAGTGAGGACATCGGAATGGCGGATTCAAACGGGATCGTCGTCGCGATCGCGGCACAGCAAGCCGTGGAATTTGTCGGCCTGCCCGAAGCGCAGATCCCGTTGGCGCATGCGACGGTCTATCTTGCGACCGCGCCGAAATCGAATCGTGCTTACACCGCGCTCAGTGCCGCACAGAAGGAAGTGAAGGAAGGCGTGACGCTGGCGGTGCCGCGCCATCTGCGCGATGGCGGAAGCCAGCGTGCGAAGAAAGCGTTCGGACACGAGGGGTATCAATACAGTCATGACTTCGACGGAGCCTATGTGCCGCAGGCTTACTTGCCGGAAGGGCGGCGCTACTACGAGCCGAGCGAGCAAGGGCAGGAGAAGCGGGTGAAGGAACGGCTGGATTATTGGCGCGCGCTTTTTGAGCAGGCGGAGAAGGGGAGTAAGTAGTGAAAAGTGGTAAGTAGTCAGTGAGGAACCCGCACGAGAATCATCTGACGACTTCTTACTTCTTACTTTTTACCCCTCCCAACGTGTATTCTCTCGCCCATGAATTTACCCCGTCGCCCGCGCCGTCTCCGCTCTTCGCCCGCGCTGCGCTCGCTCGTGCGCGAAACTTCGCTGAGTGCGCACGATTTCATCCTGCCGCTTTTCGTTTCGGAAAAAATCACGTCGCGCGTCGCGGTCGTGTCGATGCCGGGCGTATTTCAACTCACGCTGGATGAACTCGTTTCCGATGCGAAAGAGGCGCATGCGGCGGGAGTCGCGAGCGTGCTGTTATTTGGAATTCCGTCGGTGAAAGACGAGGTGGCTTCGCAGGCGTACGCGGACGATGGGATCGTGCAGCGCGCGGTGCGGGCGCTGAAGCGCGAGGTGCCGGGACTCGTGGTGATGACGGATGTGTGTCTGTGCGAATTCATGAGCCACGGACATTGCGGGATCGCGCATTTTGAGGGCGATCATGTGCATGTGGAAAACGATGCATCGGTGGAGTTGCTGGTAAAAGCGGCGGTGTCGCACGCGCGGGCGGGCGCGGATGTGGTCGCGCCGAGCGATATGATGGACGGTCGCGTCGGGGCGATGCGCGAGGGGCTCGATGCTGCCGGTTTTCCCGACACGGTGATTATGAGTTACGCGGCGAAATTTGCGTCCGCGTTTTACGGGCCGTTCCGCGATGCGGCAGAGAGCGCGCCCGCGGCGGGTGACCGGAAGAGTTATCAGATGGATTCCGCGAACGCGCTGGAGGCGCTGCGCGAAGTGGCGCTCGATGTGGAGGAAGGCGCGGACATGGTGATGGTGAAGCCCGGCCTGCCGTATCTCGACATCGTGTGGCGGGTGAAGGAACGCTTCGGCCTGCCGACGGCGGTTTATAATGTGAGCGGCGAATACGCGATGGTGAAGGCGGCCGCCGCGAATGGCTGGCTGGATGAGCGCGCCACGGTTTTGGAAATGATGACCGCGTTCAAACGCGCCGGTGCGGATTTGATCCTGACGTATTGGGCGCGGCAGTTGGTGGACTGGGTGCGGGCTTAGCGGAACCGCCTGAAGGCGGGACTCCGAACTTTCCGCGCCGGGTTCGCCCGCGATGCCATTTGCCCGCCATGCCAGTCGCGTAGCCTTTTTGTTTGAAGAGCTGAGCGAGCGTCATCTCGCTGTCGGCGATGCCACGCGGATCGCGCGGTCCGAGCGCGTTGTGAATACCGATCCGATTGGAAGAGCAGCCCGTGAGCAGCGCGGCGCGCGAGGCGGAACAGACGGGCTGCGAGACGTGGAAATTCGTGAACTTCCGACCTTCCGCCGCCATGCGATCGAGGTTCGGCGTGTGGAATCCTTTCGCGCCGAAAACGCCGACATCCGCGTAGCCCTGATCGTCGGTGAAAATGATGACGACGTTTGGTGAAGTCGGCGCGGCTTTCGCGAACGGGGCGCAGAGAACGACGGCGAGGAGGAGGTCGCGGAACATGGGTGGATGAAGCGCGAAACGGGTTTTTGGGTAAAGGCGATTTGGCCGCGCGCGGTGGCTTGCAAGTCACTCGCTCTCCATCACACATGGTCGGATGCCAACGCCCCGACTTGCCTCCACGCTTCTTTTCGCGCTTTCCCTCACCGCTTCCGCCGACCCGGCGATCTCTGGCGAGCGGGTGCGACTTCGCGGCAGCCTCGACAATTCGCGCGCGAAATTTGAGCAGGGGAAAAGAGGCCGCGTCGCTTTCATGGGTGGCTCGATCACGGAGATGGATGGCTATCGCCCGATGGTCTCGGACATTTTGAAGAAGCGTTTCCCGGAAACGGCATTCGACTTCGTGAATGCGGGTATCGCTTCGACTTGTTCGACGACGGGTGCGTTTCGTTTTGCCAGCGATGTGCTTGCGGGGGGGGCGCCGGATTTGTTGTTCGTGGAGTTTGTGGTGAATGACGATCAAGACGCGGCGCACACGCGCACCGAGTGCGTGCGCGGGCTGGAGGGGATCGTCCGCCAGGCGCTTCGCGCGAATCCGGAGATGGACATCGTGGTGACGTATTTCGTGAACGAGGGGATGCTGAAGACGCTGCAAGACGGCGGCACGCCGCTGCCGGTCGATGCGCATGAGGCGGTGGCGAAACATTACGCGCTTTCCACGATCCATCTCGGATCGGAAGTCGCGGCGGAAATCACGGACGGGAAACTGACATGGCAGCAGTACGGCGGTACGCACCCCGCGCCGTTTGGCAATGCGCTCGCCGCGCGCATGATCGACGAGCTGTTCACCCGCGCCTGGGCCGCGCCCATCGCGGAAGCCGTCGCACTGCCACCGCCGCTCGATCCGCTGAACTACGAAGCAGGCCGCTTTCTCGATCCAAAGCTCGCGCAATCGAAGAGCGGCTGGACGCTTGATGTTCCTGACTGGAAAAGTCTCGCCGGTGACAAACGCAGCCGCTTCACGTCGATCCCGATTTTTAGCGCCACGGAGCCCGGGGCGGAGGCGACGCTGGAATTTGAAGGAACCGCCGTCGGAGCATATCTGGTCGCGGGGCCGGACGCGGGCATCGTGGAAGCCAGCGTGGATGGAGCCGCCCCGCGTGCCGTGAACCTTTTCCACAACCACAGCCGCGGCCTGCACTACCCGCGCACCGTGATGTTCGGCACCGATCTCGCGCCGGGAAAACACTCGCTCACGATCCGCATCGCGGCGGACACGAAGAGCGCCGGGCACGCTGCGCGGATCATGCAGTTCGTGGCGAATTGATGTCCGTGCTTCGCACATTTTCCAAAGAAGCGCGCGGCACGCTTTTCCTGGCCGTGCCGATGATGGCCGGGCAGTTGAGCCAGATGCTGATGGGCGTGGCGGACAGCGCGATGGTCGGGCGGGTGGGAGTCGTGCCGCTGGCCGCGTCGTCGTTTGCGAACGGGCTCCTCAGCGTGCCGTTTCTTTTCGGGCTCGGATTATTGCAGGCGATTTCGGTGCGGGCGTCGCAGGCGCATGGAGCCGGGCAGCGGCGGGAAACGGGCGAGGTTTTACGGCACGGACTCGCGATCACCGGCGTTGCGGGAATCGGGCTCGTCGCGCTGATCGTGATCGCCAGCATGTTGCTCGGCGATTTTGGGCAGCCGCCGGAGGTCGCGGCGGAAGCGCGTCTGTTTTTCCTGCTCTGCGGCGTGTCGATGTTTCCGATGCTGCTCGCGATGAGTTTCAAGCAATTCTCCGAAGCGCTCGATCATCCGTGGCCGCCGATGTTCATCCTGCTTGGCAGCGTCGTGCTGAATATTTTCCTGAACTGGGTGCTCATCTACGGAAACCTCGGCGCGCCTGCGGTTGGCCTGACGGGTGCGGGAATCGCGACGCTCGTCTCGCGCATCGTGGCACTGCTCGCCATCGTCGTTTACGTTCTCCGCGCGCGGCGGTTTTCCGATGCGCTACCGGTCGCGTGGCGCAGGCCGCTGGAGTGGAAGCGCGTGCGTTCGCTGCTGAGTATCGGTGTGCCAGCGTCCGGGCAGTTGTTGCTGGAAGTCACGGCGTTCACCGTGGCCACGATCATGATCGGCTGGCTCGGCACGCAGCCGCTCGCCGCGCATCAAATCGCGCTCACGTGCGCGGCGACGTCGTTCATGTTTCCGCTCGGCATCGCGATGGCCACGAGCATCCGCATCGGTCAGGCGCTGGGCGCGAATGAACCGGGGCGCGTCCGCGCGATCGGCTTCACCTCGTTTGCGCTCAGCCTGCTCATCATGAGCGCGACCGGGCTCGTCTTCGCATTTGGAAACGAGTGGCTCGCGCGTGCGTTCGTGGACGATTCTTCCGTCGCCGCACTCGCCGCGCGGTTGCTGATTATCGCCGCGTTTTTCCAACTCTTCGACGGCCTGCAAGTCGTCGGAGCAGGCGCGTTGCGCGGGTTGAATGATGCGACCGTCCCGATGATCGCGTGCCTGGTCGGCTATTGGATCGTTTTCATCCCATTCGCGTATCTGGCCGCGTTCCGGTTTGGATTCGGCGCGGTAGGAATTTGGTGCGGTCTCGCTGCGGCGCTCGGGATTGTGGGAATCTCGCTGTTCGCCCGCTTCGCGGTGAAATCCGCGCGGCTCACAAGGAAGGCGCGCGTGAGGGAGGCCGAGGAACGGTGGTAGGGAAACCACCGTTCTTGGGGCCTACTACGCCGGCTGTTCGCTGAGGCCAGGCGGGAAATCCATCGAGCCGCGTGAACGATCCTCTTGCGGGAGGAGCGGTGGCGGTTCGGAACGATTTTGTTTCGGCGGCGGAGCGGGGGGATTTCTCATCTCTCCGTGCTCGATGATGTCGCGGATTTGCACGCCATCGAGCGTTTCAAATTCGAGCAGCGCCTTGGCGATGATTTCGAGTTTGTCGCGATGTTTCGTGATGAGTTCTTTCGCGCGGGAATATGCGTCGTCGCACAGCTTGCGCACTTCACGGTCGATCTCCTGCGCGGTCGCTTCGCTGTACGGCCGCGAGCGATTGATGTCGCGTCCGAGGAAGACGTGCTCCTGATGCTCGCCGTATTCGACCATACCCATGCGCTCGCTCATGCCCCATTCGCACACCATCTTGTGCGCGATGTTTGTGGCTTGCTGGATGTCGCCACCGGCACCGTTCGTCACGTCGCCAAAGATGAGTTCTTCCGCCACGCGACCGCCCATGATCACGACTAGGTTATCGAGTAATTCCTTGCGGCGATTCGTGTATTTGTCGCCTTCGGGCAGATACATCGTAAGACCGAGCGCAGGGCCACGCGGGATGATCGTCACTTTATGCAGCGGGTCCATTTCCGGCATCAGGATGCACAGCAGCGCATGGCCGGCTTCATGGTAAGCGGTGTTTTCCTTTTCCTTGTCGCTCATCGCGAGGCTGCGGCGCTCCTTGCCCCAGCGCACTTTGTCACGGGCTTCTTCGAGTTCGGCCTTCGTGATGGCCTTGAGTCCTTTACGGGCGGCGATCAGCGCGGCTTCGTTGATGACGTTCGCGAGTTCCGCGCCGCTGTAGCCGGGCGTGCCGCGGGCGATGACGGAAAGGTCCACGTCATCGGCGATCTTCACTTTTTTGGAGTGAACGCGGAGGATTTCCTCGCGACCGCGCACGTCGGGCAGCGCGACCGTGACCTGCCGGTCAAAACGACCCGGACGCAGCAGCGCAGGGTCGAGCACGTCGGGGCGATTTGTCGCGGCGATGATGATCACGCCTTCCTGCGTATCGAAGCCGTCCATTTCCACGAGCAGCGCATTCAGCGTTTGCTCGCGCTCATCGTGTCCACCGCCGAGACCGTGGCCGCGATGACGACCGACCGCGTCGATTTCGTCGATGAAGATCAAACACGGCGCGGACTTTTTGCCCTGCTCGAACATATCGCGGACGCGACTCGCGCCGACGCCGACGAACATCTCCACAAAATCCGAACCGCTGATCGAGAAGAACGGCACGTCCGCCTCACCCGCAATGGCGCGAGCGAGCAACGTCTTGCCGGTTCCGGGCGAACCGATCATGAGGACGCCCTTTGGAATGTGTCCGCCGAGCTTCTGGAATTTCTTTGGATCCTTTAGGAACTCGACGATCTCTTGCACCTCCTCTTTTGCCTCCTCGACGCCCGCCACGTCCTTGAACGTGATCTTGTTCTTATCCCGCGCCATCATTTTGGCCTTCGATTTTCCGAAATTCAGCGCGCCTTTTCCCGCCATGCGGATCTGCTGACGGAAAAAGAAATACAGCACGAGCAGGAAGAGCGCGATCGGTAGGAAGCCGACGATCAGCGAGGCGAACACGTTGTTGTCCGCCTTTTCCACCGGGATGATTTCGTATTTCGCGAGCGTCG
>JANLQB010000505.1:0-4079 GCA_031367565.1 Verrucomicrobiota bacterium | reverse complement strand
GTCGAGCCGCCGCTGCCCCACTCGAAAACGCTCATGTCTTTTCGCAGCCAGCCGCTCAGGAATTCCGCCGCCGCGTAGGTCATCCACGGCTGCTCGTCGCCGATCGGAGAAACGCCGCCGCGCGTGCTGCCCGCCCATTTTCCAAACCAGCGCCGGTGCGCCAGCGCGGAGTAGCCCCGCGATTTGGCCGCGCGACAAAAGGCCATCCAGTCGCACGGTTGCGTAAGGATTTGGAGCAGGGCGTTCATGCTTGCGGAGCGTTGGGAATGTCGCGTACGTCACCGCCGTAATGCTCTTTGATTTCCTCAAGCGCCCGGAGCTTCCGATCACGCTGCACATCACTCACGCCAAGGCTGGCTCGACGTGGGTCGATGCGATCCTGCGCACGCTTTTTGGCAAGAGCGTGAAGCCGCGCGGCTACCAGATGCCGGCGTTCGACGTGGGAGCGGAGCGCGTGTTTTCCGTGTTCATGGATCGCGCGGAATTCGCGGCGCACCCCGAACTCGTGACCTCGCAACGCTTCATCGTCGTGCGCGATCTGCGCGACACGATGATCTCGCTCTACTTCAGCATCCGCGAATCGCACAAGCCCGACCCGTCGGGAAAAATCGAGGCGCTGCGGACGGAGCTGCGATCGAGAAACGTCGGCGAAGGGCTGGAGTTTTTGCTGGAAGGAACAGGGATGGCGCGGATGGCGGCGATTCAGCGATCGTGGTTTGGCTCGGGTGAAATCGTGCTGCGGTATGAGGATTTGCTGGCGGATGACGTGGCGCTTTTTCAGAAACTGTTCATCAAGCAACTCGGGCTGCCGGTCAGTGCGGAGAAAGTGGAGCGCGCGGTCGTGGAGAATCGTTTCGAGAAGAAATACAAACGGAAGCTCGGAGAAGAAGACGCGGCTTCGCACGGGCGAAAAGGGACGCCGGGCGACTGGCAAAACCATTTCACGCCGAAGCTCGCGGCGCGGTTTCAGGAGCTGTACGGCGACGTGCTTCCGGCGGGGCGATACGAGGCGGATGCGAGCTGGGTGCGCGGCGTCAAAGCTCCCTGATTTTTTCATTTCAGACTCCAGGAGCCTTTCACGAGGGTGACGCCGGTATTGACGATCGGGAGTTTTCCCGTGCCGAAGAAGTCGCCGGATTCGACGTGCAGCTCGGTGGCGAGGTCCATCTCATCGAGCGGATCGCGACGGGCGCGCTCTTCGGCGCAGATGTGAAAGCCGAGATTGAAGGTGCCGATGGGCAGCGGGAGCCCGGGTAGTTTGCAGACGAACGTGCCGGTCTCCGGAAGGTCGCCGAAAGCATCGCCATTTAGCCAGTTTGCCTGGGTGAAAATGGGAGAGCCGATGTGCGTGGCGACATGCAGCTCCACGGCAAGGCGCGGGTAGGTCAGCTTGCTGTGTCGGCGGAATTTCAGCGCAATTTCCACGTCCTCGCCGCTGCGCACGGTGTTCGTAATCGCGCCGGTAGCGTTGCGGATTTCGATGCCGGTGATGCGCAGTTCGCCGGTGCCTTTGCGGTCGGTGCGCTCGGCGAGATCGGCGGAGAGGCCAGCGCGGCTGGCGGCGTAGAAGTCGATCGCGTCGCTCTGCGTGCCGTCGAAGGCGACGCGGCCGTGTTCCATCACGACGCCGCGCGTGCAGAGCGATTCGATCGCAGCGGCATTGTGACTCACGAAAAGCACGGTGCGCCCCGCGCGCGAAACCTCGCCGATTTTGCCCAGGCATTTTTGCTGAAAGGACGCGTCGCCGACGGCGAGCACCTCATCGATCAGCAAAATCTCCGGCTCCAAATGCGCGGCCACCGCGAAGGCAAGCCGCACGCGCATACCGACGGAATAACGCTTCACGGGTGTGTCGATGAATTCCTCGATGCCGGAAAACGCCACGATTTCATCGAACTTCCGCGCGACCTCGGCGCGCGTCATGCCGAGGATCGTGCCGTTCAGGAAGACGTTGTCGCGTCCCGTGAGATCCATGTGAAAACCCGTCCCGACTTCCAGCAGCGACGCGATGCGCCCGCGCACTTTCACCTTTCCGCTACTCGGCGAAGTGATGCGCGAGACGATTTTCAGCAGCGTGGTTTTCCCCGCGCCATTCCGCCCGAGGAGGCCGAGCACTTCGCCGTGCCGCACGTCAAATGACACATCGCGCAGCGCCCAGAAATGGCTCTCATCCGTCAAATTTTCCGGCGGTTTCCCCTGCAAACGCCGCCGCCACTCATTCCAAAAAACCTCCCGGCTGATTTCGCCGAGCCGGTAGGCTTTGCTGAGATTTTCGATGCGGAGAACGACGGACACGCAGGTTATTTCCGATTTCTAAATTTCAGCTTTCAGCTTTTCTCTAAACCGTATCCATCGCGGTTTGCTCCGCGCGATTGAAGAGGGCGATGCCGAGGAAAAGGACGACGAAACTTACCGCCGTGCTCACGGCAAGGTGCCACGGCTGGACGAGCGAGACGCCGAGGAAGGCGTAGCGAAACCACTCGATCGCAGGCACCACGGGATTCAGGAAAAAGAGCATTTGATCGCGCGCATCCGTGATCCGGGAAATCGGGAACACCACCGCGCTGCCGAACATCCAGAGTTGCAGCCCGACTTTTACCCCGAAGACGAGATCGCGGAACCGGCTCGTGTAAGCCGTGACGATGAGCCCGAGTCCGAGCCCGAGCGCGGCGAGTTGCACGAAGACGAGTGGCATGAGGAGGATGAACCAGTTTGGGTGGACGAAAGGATTTCCGATCGCGAGGTAAAACGCGAAACCGACGAGGAAGAGCGCGAGCTGCACGGCGAGCGGGACGAGGTTCGTGAGGATGCCCGCGAGCGGCACGCAGAGGCGCGGGAAGTAGACTTTGTTGAAGAGGTTCGCGTTGGCCGTGAAGACGGTGGAAGTCTTGTTCACGTTCTCGGAAAAGAACGTCCAGAGCACCAGGCCGCTCATGTAGAAAAGATAGTGCGGCACGTCGTTCGTGCCCATGCGACCCATGCGTCCGAAGAGATAGCTGAAAACGGCCGTGACCATGAGCGGCTGCAGCACGAACCACATCGGGCCGAGCACGGTTTGCTTGTAACTCGCCGAGACATCGCGCTGCGCCATCATCCACACGAGGTCGCGGTATTTCCAAAGCTCGCGCCAAGGGATATCCCAGAAACGGCGGTCGGTGTGAATGACCTGATCCCACCCGGCATCCGCGTCCGCGCCGTCGTTGGCCGGCGCGCTCACAATCTGGGCGCGTTCGTCCGGCCCGGAAGGGTCGGGTGATTCGGCGAGGGTGCAGGCGGAAATTGGTTCACGCGGAAGGCGCGAACGGTCGCCGCACGGCGCAAGGAGTGGCAAGGCATTTGTGCCTCGCTCAGTCCGTGAGGCCGTAAAAGTGCGTCGCGTTTCCGCCGAAGAACTTCTCCCGCGCCGCTGCGGAAAACTGCGCGGTGTAATCGTTCACGAGTCCGAACACCCGCGCATATTCGCCCGCGAGTAGACACACCGGCCAGTCGCTCCCGAACATCACGCGATCCTCGCCAAACGCCTCGAACACGACATCGAGATACGGCGTGAAATCCGCCGCTTTCCAGTGCGCCTGATCCGCCTCCGTGACCATGCCGGAGACTTTGCAAAAAACGTTCGGCGCTTTCGCCAGCTCGCGGATTTGCTCGCGCCACGGGGACAGCGTGCCCGCCTTGATTTCGGGCTTTGCGATGTGATCGAGCACGAACTGCTGCACCGGAAATTTGCGCACCAGTTCGATCGCCGCCGGGAGCTGCTTTGGAAAAATGAGGAGGTCGTAAGTGAGTCCGAAGTGATGCAGCGCCGCGATTCCCCGCTGGAATTCCGCACCGAGCATGAAGTTCACATCCGGCTCCTCCTGCACCACATGCCGCACGCCGCGAAACTTCGGATGCCGGGACAATTCCGCGAGCTGATCACCCACCCGCTCGCTCCGCAAATCCACCCAGCCCACCACGCCCTTCACGATCGCCGATCGATCCGCCAGCGAAAGCAGCCACCGCGATTCCTCCAAAGTCTGCCGTGCCTGCACCGCGATGCACCCATCCAGCCCCGACGCTTTCAACAACGGCGCCAAGTC